>CALMWO010000494.1 GCA_937873805.1 uncultured Hyphomonadaceae bacterium | reverse complement strand
GAACTGGCCCGGGTCGCGCTCGAAGGCGCCGCCTTCCAGCTGCCGGTGCAGCTCCAGCCAGGTCTGGTTCTGGGTCTCCCAGACCTCGGTGGTCAGCGCCCCGCGCACAGCGCGTGCGTTCTCGCGCGCGGCGCGAATGATGGCGCCGATACGCTGGTGCGGGGCGTCGGAGGCGGTTGCGGGGGCGACGAACTCGTCTTCGTTGTCGGTCACGACGCGGAGGAAGGGAGCGTTGCGGCGGGCAGCGCGCGCGTCAGCGTCTTCCTTGGAATTTGCAGATGCAGCCGACGTGTCGATCGTTCCGGCGTCGGGCGCGGAAGCCGTTTCATCGGTAGGCTGGGTGGGGTTGATGTCGTCTTTGGCCACGCCGCTCATTTTACTGTCCGAAACGGAAGGGCAATTGTCCCATTGGACTTACCGTTCCGCCTTACGCCCACCGCCCTAACAACTGATTACGAACGTAAGGTGGCGGGACTGGGGCCACAACGTTAATCTTCCGAAATCCTCAGACGCGCCTAGATCTTCACGCCGAAGTCGTTGGCGATGGTCAGCATGGTCGCGCGGACCGACTGCTCACCGCCATCCAGGGAGGCTTGCACGCGGGGCGCCAGCTGGGAGAGATCGATCGAGCGGATCAGCAGCTTGATCGGGGCAATCCGGGCAGACTGCATGGATAACCTGCGATAACCAAGCGCGATCAGGGCGAGTGCTTCCAAGGGGCGGCCGCCGGCTTCGCCGCAGACAGTGATGGGGAGCTCGGCCTCGTCGGCGCGCTGGCGCATGCGGAGCAGCAGGCGCATCGCAGGACGGGACAGGATGTCGTAACGGCCCGAAAGACGGGCGTTATCGCGGTCAGCAGCGAAGAAGAACTGCATCAGGTCGTTCGTGCCGATGGAGAGGAAGTCGGCCTTGCCCTTGAGCTGGTCGATCGAGAACGCCAGCGAAGGCGTTTCGACCATGGCGCCGACCTGAAGCTTGTTGGGCAGGTCGCGGCCGAACTTGATCGCCCATTCCATTTCGCTGTCGAGAAGACGTCGCGCCGCCTCGAACTCCTCCACGGTGGTGACCATGGGGAACATCAGGCGGAGCGTCTTGCCGCGCGAGGCCCGGATCAGGGCGCGAAGCTGGCGGCGGAAGAAGAAGGGATGGTCGAGCGCCATGCGGAGGGCGCGCCAGCCCAGCGCGGGGTTTTCCTCGCGCTCGCGACGGCCCATGAAGGGGGCGATCTTGTCGCCGCCGAGGTCGATGGTGCGGAAGACGACGGGACGATCCCCTGCCCGCTCAATGACGGATTTGTAGAAAGTCGACTGCTCGTCGAGCCCCGGCATCGTCTCCGACGCCATGAACTGGAATTCGGTGCGGAACAGGCCGACGCCCTTGGCGCCGACTTCGTCCAAATGGTCAAGGTCAAACGACAGGCCGGCGTTGATGAAGAGATCGATTTCGACGCCATCCATGGTGGTGGCCGGCTTGTCGCGCAGGAGCGAGAGTTCGGCGCGCTTCTGTTCCGACAGCGCCATGCGGGCGTGGAAGTTGGTGACGATCTCGGCTTCCGGCCGGATGTGAATCACACCCGCTTCGCCATCGATGATCATCAGGTCGCCGTCTTCGGCGCGGGTCACGAGGCCGGTGAGGCCGCCGACGGCAGGCACGCCGATCGCGCGGGCGACGATGGCGGCGTGAGAGCCCGCGCCGGCTTCTTCGAGCGCGATGCCGGCAAGACCGCTGTCGCGGTATTCGAGCAGTTCTGCAGGACCGATGCGGCTGGCGACCAGGATGGAGCCGCGCGGGGCTTCGCGGCCGCCATCATCGCCATTGAGCTGGCGAAGCAGACGGTTCTCGAGATCTTCGAGGTCGTGCATGCGCTCGCGCACCATGGCGTCACGGGCGCTTTCGAGGCGGGCGCGGTGTTCACGGCGGACACGGTCGACAGCGGCTTCGGCGGAGAGGCCTGTGCGGACGGCTTCGACCAGGCGAGCTTCCCAGCTCGGATCGTGGGCGAACAGGCGGTAGGTTTCGAGCACGTCACGGCTTTCACCGAACAGGACCGGGCCGGCGCGCGTGAGCATCGCGTCGATATTGGCGCGCAGGGCGTCCAGCGCCTCGTTGAGGCGGCGCTCTTCTTCCTCGGCGTCGGCGGCGAACAGCTGGGTGGGCGGAACGACGGGATCGTAGAGGTGGACCTTGCCGGTTGCGAGGCCTTCGTTGAGCGTGCGGCCATGGAGTTCGACCGGGCGCGTCTGGCGCAGGCCGGCGCTGAGCGTGTCAGCGGCGGAGGCGACAAGTTCGGCCAACACCATGGCGACCGTCTGCAGCGCTTCGGCTTCCTCGTCATCGTAGACGCGTTCGGTGCGGTTCTGGACGACGACCACGCCGAGTACACGGCCGCCGCGCAGGATGGGCACGCCAAGGAAGGAGTGGAACGGGTCTTCGCCGGTTTCAGGGCGGTAGGAGAAGCGCGGGTGCGAGAAAGCGTCCGTCAGGCGCAACGTCCGGGCCGTCGCCGACACGAGGCCGACGAGACCCTCGTTTTCCTTCATTCGGGTGCGGCCGACGGCTTCGGGGGCAAGGCCCCGCGTCGCCATCAGCAGCAGGCTTTCATCTTCGGACCGCAGGTAGATCGAGCAGACGTCCGCCACCATGGTGTTGGCGATGAGTTCGACGACACGGTCGAGGCGCTTGGGATCCTGCGCCTGGTTTGCCATGAGCGCACGCAGACGCGACAGGAGCAGCTTCGCCCCGCCGCCGCCCGCTGGGGGGCGAGGCGGCGTGCCGCTCTTGTCTCCTGGTCTGTTACGGTCGCTCACTGAAGGCCGCTCCGTTCGGGGCCCTCAAGCCCCCAAATCAGTCCGAGTCCAATCCATAGGCTGTATGCAGCGCACGTACTGCCAGCTCGGTATAGGATGCATCGATCAGGACGGAAATCTTGATCTCCGATGTCGAAATAACCTGAATGTTGATGCCCTTGTCGGAAAGAGCCTGGAACATGGTTTTGGCGACGCCGGCATGGCTGCGCATTCCGACGCCGATTACGGACACCTTCGCCACGTCTCTGGACACGACGAGGCTCTCATAGCCGACCTTGCCATTGAGATTGTTGAGTACGGCGCTGGCGTGGGCGGCATCGCGATCCGGGCAGGTGAACACGATGTTCTGCCGGCCTTCCGTCTTGGCGGAAGCCTGCACGATCATGTCGACGTTGACGCCCGCGTCGGCAAGCGCGCCAAAGATGGTGGCGGCGACGCCCGGATGGTCTTCAACGCCAATCATGCTGAACTTGGCTTCGTCCCGTGAGTAAGCGACGCCGCTGACAACCTGCTTTTCCACGATCTGTTCCTCATCGCACACGAGCGTACCGGTATTGGGGGAAGGCACAGGGCCTTCAAACGAAGAGAGCACACGCACGGGAACGCGATGGTTCATCGCCAGCTCGACCGAGCGGGTCTGCAGAACTTTTGCTCCAAGCGAAGCAAGTTCCAGCATCTCCTCGTAGGAAATCTTTTCGAGACGGCGCGCCTTGGGCGTGATGCGCGGGTCGGTGGTGTAGACGCCATCGACGTCCGTGTAGATGTCGCAGAGCGACGCCTTGAGCGCAGCAGCAACAGCGACGGCGGACGTATCAGAGCCGCCACGGCCGAGCGTCGAGACGCGGCCATTGTCGTCCACGCCCTGGAAGCCCGCGACGACGGCGATCTCGCCACTGTCGACGGAGCGGATGAATTCAGGATTCTCGCAGCCCATGATGCGCGCCTTGCCGTGCGCTTCATCGGTGCGGAGCTGGAGCTGCCAGCCGAGCCATGAACGGGCTTTCAGACCCTTCTTGCGCAGTGCGAGCGCCAGGAGACCCGCCGTGACCTGTTCGCCGGAAGCCACCACCACATCGTACTCGTCGTCATAGTCGGGGCCGTGCAGATCTGGGCCGGCAGCGCCCTTGGTCCATTCCACGAGCTGGTTGGTCGTGCCCGACATGGCGGAGACAACCACGGCAATAGCGCGGGTTTCGGCACGGCGCGCGGCAACGATCTCCGCCACGTGCGCGATGCGCTCGAGATTGGCGACCGACGTACCGCCGAATTTCAGCACGAGGCGATTCATAAAGCGGCTTCCAGACCTGCTAAATTCCATAACCGGCAGGCGATCGGACAGGAACTCCGTTGAGGAGCCGCATTGACCTCCCACCCCCGGCGAACGACATGTGTATCGAAGCCGGGACCAGTCGGCAGACGCAATAAGCGAAGTTATCCAATGGGCAAGACCCTTGTTCGAGACGAGACGATTCCTGAGGCGCCGAGCGTCGATCCGGCCGAAATCGACAAGTTTCGGGCAA
>CALMWO010000493.1 GCA_937873805.1 uncultured Hyphomonadaceae bacterium | reverse complement strand
AGCCGCCACTTCACCGCCTCGATCGAGGAATCCTTCATCCACTTCGGCGCGCGACCCCAGGCTGGCGCAATCGCCTGATCGTTCGCTTTCTGCCACGCGCGCACGCTCTCATGCATCACCAGAGCGATTTTCGTTGCGGCTGCGTCACTGATCTTCGTCATGAAGGCTCCGCCGCCAGCGCCTGGCGGTAATGTGGGTGCGCCCCTTAGCACGAGCTTTCGGGGCTTAGTAGCCTGCCGTCACGGCTTGCGTTCGGCCTTGGCTGGCATAGCGTGTCATGTGTTCGGGGAGCGTGGTTATGACAGACACCGAAGCCGGAATCAGCGGACGCCCGGCGACCCGCAAATCTGTTTTCCTGATCCTCATAACAGCGCTCGCCATTCTGTTCGGCATCGTTGCGCTGATGCTCGCCGCCTATGGCTGGACGTTCGAGCCGGAGGTCACGCAGGACCCGCTCTATATGCGTATAACCGACATCGCGGTGCGCACCATCAAGGTGCTGCTGCTGTCGGACATCTACTACGAACCGATTGAGCACATCGAGAAGTGGCCGCTTGAAACGGCGCGCGCGTTCGGCGTCGCCTCGTCGCTTCTCTTCGGCGTCAGGCTGCTGCTCTACGCCATCGGATCGCACATGCATGCGATGTGGTTCCGCTTCACGTCGAACAATCATGACGTCATCATCGGCGCAGGCCCTGCCGCCGTCGAGTACGCCCGCAATCACGGCGCGCTCTTCAACAGTCGCCGCGCAATCCGTCTTGCCGATGAGCGCGAACCAACAGCCAGGCGCCTCGCCACCTATGTGCGTACCGGCGCGCTCGAAAATCAGCTCCGCATCGCCGCCGCCAGCCGCGCCAAGCGCATCCTCGTGGACGAGGGCGACGACGCCGACACCTGGCAATCCGCGCAGGCCATCGCCCGCAAATGCCGCAAGGCCGAAGTCCTCGCCCATATCACCGACCCGTGGATGCGCGACCGGCTCAGCCGCGAAGTGCCCACCGCGCGTCTCACGCCGTTCTCATACGCTGGCGGGGCTGCGCGCCATGTCATGCTGGCTCACCCGCCTTACCTGCTGGCGGAAAAGCTGAAGGCCCCGGCCCAGCACATTCTCATCGTCGGCTTCGGACAGGTCGGACAGTCAGCGGCGCGCGAGTTCATCGTCACCTGCGTCTCGCCGCTGTTTCCGAAGATGATGGTCACCGTCGTCGATCCGCAGGCCAGCCGCCTCGAAACCGATTTCCGCAGCCGCCACCCGGATCTGTGCAAGCCAAAGGATGGTTCGGCTGCAGACGATAACTCGCGCATCGATTTTGGTTTCTTCGAGGGCGATTTCCGCCTCAACGACGACAAGCTTTTCGCGTTCATTCGTGACCGCTCCAAAGCGTCGGAAGTCTGCGCCGTCTATATCGCCGTGGATCTGGAACGCCGTCCGCTTGGTCTGGCGCTGGCCCTGCGCGCCATGGCGACGCAGGAAAAGCTGTTCCGCGCGCCTGTGTTCGTGTGCGCCCAGCATGGCGCCGGTCTTCCGTCGGTTCATCAGGGCGCAGGCTATGTCGGCGGCGCGCTCGAACCGAAGGAGCGCATCGCACTCGAACGCCAGGCCGAGCAGGATGGCCGGCTCAGCGATCTGCGCGTCGTCTCCTACGGCTCATGGCCCGAAGCCTTCGACGGGGCAGGGCTGCTGGAGCGAGATCTCGATGGACAGGCGAAACGCTTCCACAAGGAATACGAACGCCTGCGCGCCGAGGAAAGTCGGCGCACCGATCCTGCCGCGCCGCAATCCAACGCCCAGCCATGGGAAATCCTGCCCGACCAGCTGCGCGTCTCTAATCGCCGGGTCGCCGCCCACATCCGCGCCAAGGCGCACGCCGCGGGTTTCGAACTCGGCGCATGGCTCGACAGCAAGAAGGGCGGGTGGGGCACACACGATCTTCCGCCTGCAGCGCCAGTCCTGCCCAGCGAGCCGGACGAGATGCTCACCGGGGGCGCAGCTGACCAGATGCGCAAGCTCGGCGAACTCGAACATCGCCGCTGGATGCTTGACCGCTATCTCGATGGCTGGCGGAAGGGAGAGCGGGACGACTATGCCCGGTTGCGGCCAGACCTGATCCCATTCGCGGAAATCGAAGAGACGTCGAAAAAGAAAG
>CALMWO010000492.1 GCA_937873805.1 uncultured Hyphomonadaceae bacterium | reverse complement strand
GGGCTATTCGTATGATGTGCCGATGCTCGCAGGGTCGCATGTGAGCGACGATACGGGCACGGGCTTTGTGCATACGGCGCCGAGCCATGGTGAGGACGACTACGAAGTCTGGATGGCGAATGCGAAGGCGCTGGCGGCGCGCGGGATCGACGTCACCATTCCGAACACAGTGGACGAGTTCGGGCGATATACGAATGTCTGCCCCGGGTTCGAAGGGCTCGAGATCATCACGATCGACGGCAAGAAGCGCGGGCAGGATGGGCCGGCGAACAAGGCTGTGATGGACAAACTGATCGAGGCTGGCGCTTTGTTGGCTCGGGGTGTGACCACGCTGCGCGATGCACACTCGTGGCGGTCGAAGGCGCCCGTCATTCGTCGGGGTACGCCGCAATGGTTCATCGCGATGGACCGGCCGCTGACCCACTTCAAAGGACACGAAGGCAAGACGCTGCGAGAGCTGTCGCTGGCGGCGATCGATGCGACGGTGTTCACGCCGGAGCGTGGGCGGGAGCGGCTGCGTTCGATGGTAGCGGAGCGGCCGGATTGGCTGATCTCGCGCCAGCGCGCGTGGGGCGTTCCGCTGACGCTGTTCGTTGATCGGGAGACGGGCGAGATCCTGAACGATCCGGCGGTGAACGAGCGGATCGTGGCGGCGGTCGAGAAGAGCGGCGCGGACGCGTGGTTTGGCGGCGACGCTGCCAGCTTCCTCGGCGGGCGCGATCCGGCGAAGTACGAGAAGATCAATGACATTCTCGACGTGTGGTTTGACTCAGGGACGACGCATGCGTTCACGCTTGAGGATCGCGGACTGAAATGGCCGGCGGATATCTATCTTGAGGGATCGGATCAGCATCGCGGCTGGTTCCAGTCTTCGTTGCTTGAGAGCTGCGCGACGCGCGGGCGGGCGCCGTATGATGGCATCGTCACGCACGGCTTTGTTCAGGCCGAGGACGGCGAGAAAATGTCGAAGTCGCTCGGCAACGTGATCTCGCCGATGGAAGTCTGCGACAAGTTCGGGGCGGATATCCTGCGGATCTGGGTTGCCTCTTCGGATTATGCCGACGATCCGAGCTTTGGCTGGAACCTGTTCAACGCGAACAGCGATATCTATCGCAAGCTGCGCAACACGATGCGTTACCTGCTGGGCGCGCTCGATGGGTTTGACGACAAGGAGCGCGTTGAGCTGAAGGATATGCCGGGGTTGGAGCGGTGGGTGCTGCATCGCCTGGCCGAACTGGACAAGGTCGTGACAGACGCTTGCGCTGCGTTCGACTTCAAGGTGGCTTTCCACGCGCTGGTGAACTTCTGCGTCGTCGATCTTTCGGCGGTGTATTTCGACATCCGCAAGGACAGCTTGTATTGCGACGCGCCATCCTCGCTGCGCCGGCGTGCGTGCCGGACGGTGATGGATGAGGTGTTCACGCGCCTGACCATCTGGTTCGCGCCGGTGATGGTGTTCACATGCGAGGAGGCATGGGAGCAGCGGCATCCTGGCAAGCCTTCAGTACACCTGCAACAGTTCCCGAAGACGCCGGATGGCTGGCTCGATGCTGGCGTCGCGGCGAAGTGGGAAGCGGTGTTCCGCGTCCGCAAGTCAGTGACGGAAGCTCTCGAAGTCGAGCGCCGCGAGAAGCGGATCGGTTCGTCGCTTGAAGCCGCAGTAGATGTGAAGGTTGGCGCCAAGGCCGATCTTGATGCGTTCACCGGCGAGGACGCGGCGGAAATCTTCATCACGTCCGATGCAAAGCTGAGCTTCGCAGGCGGGGATGCTTCGACTGTGAATGTTACCAGCGTTCGTGTTCCGGACGACTGGAAGAAGTGCGCGCGGTCGTGGAAATACTTCGCCCCATCGAGCGCCGATCCGGCGTTTCCGGACATCACGCCGCGGGATGCTGCGGCGGTGCGTGAGTACCGTGGTCTCTAAGGAATAATCATGGCCGTTACGATGGACTGGCTCTCGCGTGAGAAGATGACCCGGGAATGGCGCTGGGGCATCCCGCTCATCCTCGGGATGATCGTGCTCGACCAGCTGAGCAAGGCCTGGGTTCTGGCAACGCCGGCGTTCAATGCGCTGGGCTGCCTGCAGGAAAACCGCATGTGCGGGCAGATTGAGGTTTCGCCGCTGTTCGACTTCTCAATGACCTGGAACCGGGGCGTCAGCTTCGGCGTCATGCAGGCCGAGGGACTCGCTCGTTGGGGGTTGTTCGTGCTGATCGGGGCGATTGCCGTCGGTTTTACGGTCTGGCTGCTGCGGGCGGAGCGCCGGATGACGGCGCTGGCGCTGTCGCTGGTGATTGGCGGGGCTGTGGGCAACCTGATCGACCGGGCGCGTTTTGGGGCCGTGGTCGACTTCATCGACTTCTCGGGCCCGTGGTTCGGGATGGTGATTGGCGGCTGGAAGGTTGGATTTCCTTGGATTTTCAACGTAGCTGACGCCTGTATCAGCCTTGGGGCCGCCGCATTGCTGCTGGATCAGCTTCTGGCCGGACGCAAACGGGCAGGGTAGAAGAACCGGGAGTCGGCAGCTGCCGCACAGGAGATTTACGTGAAGCGTATCGTATTGCTGGGCTTTGCAGCCATCGCCGCCACGGGCGCGACCGCGTGCAGCTCGATGAGCACGCCCGACGAATTCCGCGTGGTGCGCAAGGCGCCGCTGACGGTTCCGCCGGAGTACAACCTGCGTCCGCCGACGCCGGGTTCGTCCCGCCCGCAGGAGCTTTCGACCGAGAGCCAGGCGCGCGTGGCCGTGTTCGGTCTGGATGTCGGCCAGGGCGCCAGCGAAGGCGAGAAAGCTTTCATCAAGGCAGCGGGCGGCGACGCGGTTGACCGTCAGGTTCGCAGCGCAGTGGACTACGATAACGCGCAGATCGTTCGCAAGAACCGTAGCTTCGCAGATACGATCCTGAACTTCGGCAAGGCCGATCCCAAGGATCCGGTGATTGATCCGGCTGCTGAAGCCGAACGTCTTCGCGTTGAGCAGGAAGCGCTCAAGGACGTGACCGGCGGCGGCAAGGTCATCATCCAGCCGAAGCACACCAGCAAGCTTCCGGGGCTTTGATCCTGACGAGGCTGGCGGCGGCGTTGCGCGTGAAGCGCTGCATCGCGGCCATGGTTACGGCCATGGCTGCGCTGATCGCCTTGCCGGCCTCGGCGCAGACTGAAGATAATTGGAAACCTGAGACGTTCACGCTCGCCAATGGCCTGACGGCTGTGGTGTTGCCGGATCATCGCGCGCCTGTTGTGACGCACATGCTGTGGTACCGCGTCGGGTCAGCCGATGAAGTGAAGGGCAAGTCGGGGCTCGCCCACTTTCTCGAGCACCTGATGTTCAAGGCGACGGATGATATTCCGGCCGGCGAGTTCTCGAAGATCGTGGCGAGAAATGGCGGGCAGGACAACGCCGCGACGTCGTACGATTATACCACTTACCATTTCCGCATCGCGAAGGACCGGCTGCCGCAGATGATGCGGATGGAGGCGGATCGTATGGTTCACCTCAAGCTCGACGAACAGGAAGTGATCCCGGAGCTGAGCGTTGTGCGCGAGGAACGCCGGCAGACAGTGGAGTCCAGTCCGGCCGCGATTCTGGACGAGATGGTGAGCGCGCAGATCTATGCCGGGCACCCTTATGCGATACCCATAATCGGTCATATGGACGAGCTGGCGAAGCTGACGCGCGATGATGCGGTGGACTGGTATCGCACCTGGTATGGCCCGGAGAATGCGATCCTTGTGGTGGCGGGCGACATCACCGCAGCGGAGCTGAAGCCGCTGGCAGAGAATATCTATGGCGCCGTGCCGCGGCGGGGAGACCTGAAGGCGCGGAAATGGCCGCCGGTGCAGGCGTTGGCGAAGTCGGTTGAGCTTTCACATGCTGATCCGAAGGTGAGCCAGGCTTCGTGGTCGCGGACGTGGCTGGGCGTGGCGATGGGCGATGGCGATGCCGAGGCGCTGCAGGTCGGGATGGAAATCCTGGGCGGGGGGCGCGTGAGTCGGCTGTATCGCGAGCTGAACGAGCAGGGCCGCGCGACGATGAGCTCTGGCTATTCGATGGAGATGGAAGCACGCGGCATTGTCGCGATCAGCGCAACACCGGCGCCGGGTGTTTCAGTCGCGGCGATCGAGGCCGAGGCGATGGCTGTGACGAGCAAGTTCCTGCGCGAGGGGCCCACGGCGCAGGAGTTGTCGCGGGCCAAGAAGATGATTGCGGCATCGGCTGTCTTCACGCGCGACAACCAGATGAGCCTGGCGGAATGGTATGGCGAGCGGCTGACCGCTGGGCAGACAGTTGCGCAGATCGAGGGTTGGGAGGATCGCATTCGCGCTGTGACAGCGGCGGATGTGATGCGGACGATGAACCGGTATCTGGTGGGGACGAATTACGTCGACGCCGTGCTTTTGCCGGAGGCCAAATGATGCGGCGGCTTGCGGCAGGCCTGGCTGCGTTGGCGCTTGCTGGCTGTGCGACGGAGCGCGAGGCGGCGGAGCTGATGCTGCCGACACGCACGTCGTCGCTGGCCGACGTGCAGGTCGTGACGTCGCCGGGCGGCATCACGGCGTGGCTGGTTTCCGAGAGTTTCGTTCCGATGATCTCCATGGAGTGGACATGGAGCGGCGGGGCTTCGGTTGAGCCTGCCGGGCTGCGCGGCATCGGGTGGGTGCTGGCCTACATGATGAACGAGGGCGCGGGCGACATGGATACCTCGGCCTATGGCGCGCGCATGGAAGACCTCGACATGAAGTTCGCCTGTGGCCAGTGGTCCGACTGGACCAGCTGCGGGATGACGACGCTGAAGGCCTCCGCGGACGAGAGCTTCGACATGGTGCGGCAGGCGTTCTCGAGCCTGCGCCTTGACGACGAACCGTTCGAGCGGGCCAAGCGCGAGATGATCGTCGGGATCAAAGAGGACGAGACGAACCCGAAGTCTGTCGCTTCCAGAGCGATGAACGAAGCGCTGATACCGGGGCACCCTTATGCGCGCCGTTCAACCGAACAGACGGTGCGAGCGATCCAGAAATCTGATGCGCGGAAGCTGATGGCGCAGCTGATGACCAAGGATCGGCTGCTCGTGGTGGTGGTGGGCGACATCACAGCGGACGAGTTGAAGCCGAAGCTGGACGAGGTGTTCGGCTCGTTGCCGGCGACGTCGGTGTTGCCCGTGGTGCGGGATGCGAAGGCGTTGCCTGCGCAGGCCAAGCCCATCGTGATGGACCTTCCGCAGCCGCAGACACTGATCATGTTTTCAGGGCCGGGGATCAGGCGCGAGGACCCGGATTTTTACGCGGCCTACGTGCTGAACTATATTCTCGGCGGCGGGTCGTTCTCTTCGCGGTTGACCGACGATGTGCGCGAGAAGCGCGGGCTGACATACGGCATCGGGACGGGGCTGAGTATCCAGCCGCATTTCTGGCGCTGGCAGGGTTCGAGCGCGACAATGAACGACAAGGCGGATGAGGTGGTGCAGCTCATTCGCGACAATATCAGCCGGTTGGGCAAGGAAGGCCCGACCGCCGAGGAGCTTGCGGATGCCAAGGCCTATATCACCGGAGCATTCCCGCTAGCCTTCGACAGCAACACCAAGATTGCGCAGAACCTCATCGGCTTCCGGCAGGATGGAATGCCGGCCGACTACGTGCAGGCGCGCAATAGCTATTTCGAAGCTGTCACGCTGGAAGACGTGAAGCGCGTTGCGAGGACGTACATGAAGCCCGAGGACTTCACGTTCGTCATGGTTGGCAAGCCGACAGACTGAGCAGGCCGAAGCCTACTGCTGGGCCTTCTTCACCGCGGCTTCCTGTTCCGCTTTCTCATCGTTCGCGCGCTTGATCACGTAAGCGAGGATTGCATCCGTCGTTTCAACGGTCAGCGTTCCCTCGAAAGCGGGCATGCCGCGCTGAGCACGATCGCCGCCGCGCACCGTCGGGTTCCAGCCATTGCGGATGGGGAGGAGGCCCGAATAACGCAGGTCAGGAGCGATGGCGCCGGCGCCGGGCACGGCGTTCGCGCCATGGCAGGTTGCGCAGTTGGCAGCGTAGGCCTGCTCGCCTGCGAATACCGTTTCGTTGCTGGCGGTGAGCAGCGGCGGATCGATACGAACGCCGAGCTTGCTGGGGTCAACAGCGGGCATTGCGGTCGGCAATGCAGCGCCGCCACCAGCGCGGAACACAAGCAGGCGCGAGTTGTTCGCGCTGTAGGCGTTGGTGCGGATCTGGCCTTCGGGCAGGCCGCGGGCGCCGACGAGCAGCGCGACTTCCTGCTTACCGTCGACCATGAAGGTGGAGGGTGCTGCGACGACGCGGGCTTGCGTCGGCGCGGTCCAAAGTTTTTCACCGGTGGTGGCGTTATAGGCGTTGAACTCGCCATTGTGGTTGCCAGAGAAGATCAGGTTGCCGGACGTGGCGAGGATGCCGGTCGAGCCGTAGACATCGTTCTTGATGCGCCAGACTTCCTTCGCCTTCACCGGATCCCAGGCTAGAATGTATGTTTCCAGGTTGCCGCACTGAGCGCCGGGAGCAGCGCAGAGCGCAGCGCCGCCGGAGAAGTCGGTGCCGGTGTTGGTGCCTTCGAGGTTCAGCTTGAACTCTTTCGGGCCGGCATAGGACGCAGCGGCGATCTGCACCGGGATGTAGACGAGGCCGGTATCCTGGCTGAACGCCATCGGATGCCAGTTGTGCATGCCGAGCGCGCCCGGCTTGATGATGACGGGCTTGCCGGTGATCTCGTAGCGAGCCTCAGGAACCTCGACAGGTCGGCCAGTCGCCATGTCGACGTGGGTGGCCCATGTCAGCGGCGCGAATTTCTCGGCCGAGATGAGTTTCCCGTCTTTTGCGTCGAGGACATAGAAGAAGCCGTTCTTCGGCGCCTGCATGACAACGCGGCGCTTGCCTTCCGGGTAGTTCAGGTCGGCGAGCATGATGGGCTGCGTGGCCGTGTAGTCCCACGTTTCGCCCGGTGTGGTCTGATAGTGCCACTTGTACTTGCCGGTGTTGGGATCGAGCGCGACGATCGACGACAGGAAGAGGTTGTCACCGCCGCCGGGCGAGCGGATCGCCTGGTTCCACGGATTGCCGTTGCCGGTGCCGACATAGATCGTGTCGAGGTCGGCATCATAAGCCATCCCGTCCCAGACGGTGCCGCCGCCGCCAATCTTCCAGTAGAAGTCACCTTTCCAGCCCTTGGCCGCTTCGGCGAGTTCGGGTTGCTCATAAGGCTTGGACGGATCGCCGGGAACAGACCACCAGCGCCAGAGCTGTTCGCCGGTTTCTGAATCATACGCAGTCACGTAACCGCGCACACGATATTCGGCGCCGCCGTTGCCGATGATGACCTTGCCTTTCACGATGCGGGGCACACCTGTGATCGTGTAAGGCAGGTTGGTGTCGGTGGTCTGCTTGTCCCACACGACTTTGCCTGTCTTGCCGTCAAGGGCGACGAGGCGGCCATCAAGCGTGCCGACATAGATCTTGCCGTTCCACGCAGCGACGCCACGGTTCACCACATCGCAGCAGGCGTCGGCGGCCTTGTTCTTCGTGACGTCGGGGTCGTACTCCCACAGCTTCGCGCCGGTCTTGATGTCGAAAGCCTTCACCATGCTCCACGCAGTGGTGAGGTACATGACGCCATCGACGATGACGGGCGTGGATTCCTGACCGCGCTCGGTGTCGATGTCGGCAAACCAGGCGAGGCCCAGCGCCTTCACGTTCGTATCGTTGACCTGATCAAGCGGGCTGAAGCGCTGCTCGTCATAGGTACGGGCGGCGGAGAGCCATGAGCCGGGTTCCTTGTCGGCATTCAGCAGCCGCTCTGCGTTGACCGCTGCTGCGCCCAGGACGTTGGACGGCTCGGCATCTGCTACACGCGGCCCGCCATCCGTGCAGGCGGACATGAGTGCGGCTGTCGCGACGCAAAGCGACATCACGGTCTTACGCATGATTATTCCTCTCCCCAGCAGTCGTTGCTGCTTTTGTTGCGCGGAAACTAGTTGGACATGTGCCCGGCGGCAATGATCTGAGTTGCTCACAGGGCGCGACATTGGCGTAAGCTTTCCGGCTTCGTGGCCGGGCACACCCGGTTTACGGTCGGCCGATGGCCGAATCAGCCCTGAAACCCCCGCCCGGAAAGATCCGTCGTCTGCCGCCAGACGCCGTCAACCGCATTGCGGCCGGCGAGGTGGTGGAGCGGCCAGCAGCAGCCGCAAAAGAGCTGATTGAGAACGCTTTGGACGCAGGCGCCCGTTCTGTGCGTGTGCGGATAGAAGGCGGCGGGCTGACCCGGCTGATGATCGAGGACGATGGCCACGGCATGAGCGCCGAGGAGCTGCCGCTGGCGATCGAGCGGCACGCGACCTCGAAGCTGGCGGCGGATGATGACGGGCATGTCGACCTGCTCGATATCCGTACGATGGGGTTCCGGGGAGAGGCCCTGCCATCGATCGGGTCGGTGTCGCGACTGGCGATCCTTAGCCGGGCCAAAGGTGGCGATGCTGCGTTCGAGATCGGCGTTGATGCGGGCAAGGTCGATGGGCCGAAACCGGCGGCGTGGAGCGGGCTGACCAGCAACGGAACGCGCGTGGATGTGCGCGACCTGTTTTATGCGACGCCGGCGCGGCTGAAATTCATGAAGACCGAGCGTTCCGAAGCGCAGGCGATTGCAGACACCGTGCGCAGGCTGGCGCTGGCGCGGCCGGATGTAGCGTTCCCTCTGGAGACCGAAGAACGGTCAATCATCAAGCTGAAAGCGGAACAGGGCGATGAGGCGCGATTGAAGCGGCTCGGTGCGGTGCTGGGAAAAGAGTTCCGCGAGAACGCGGTCGAGATTGATGCAGAGCGCGAGGGTGTGCGCGTGTCCGGCTTTGCCGGATTGCCGACGTTCAATCGCGGGAGCGCGCAGCACCAGTATCTGTTCGTGAACGGTCGGCCGGTGAAGGACCGGCTGCTGGTTGGCGTGATCCGTGCGGCGTATCAGGATTTTCTGGCGCGTGACCGGCATCCGATGGCCGTGCTGTTCGTCGATCTTGATCCGATGCAGGTCGATGTGAACGTGCATCCGGCCAAGACGGAAGTGCGGTTCAGGGACGCTGCGAATATTCGCGGGCTGATGATCGGTGCGCTGCGCCATGCGCTGGCGGCAGCGGGGCATCGGGCGAGCACGACTGTGGCCGGCGCTGCGCTGGGCGCGGCGACAAGCCATGTCGCGCCGTCGCTGCCGTGGGGGGCGCCCAAGGCAAGCTGGAGCCCGGCGCGGCCCGTGCTTGGCGGGCTGGACTATTCAACGAGCTATCCCTCGATGTCCGACAATCAGCAGGCGACGTTTGATGCGTTTGCCGGTGCGCCGAGTGCACGGGTGGAGGCAGTGCCGGACATGCCGGTAGATACGCCGCCGCTGGGCGTGGCGCGGGCGCAGGTGCATGAGACCTACATCATCGCGCAGACGGCAGATGGCATGGTGATCGTCGACCAGCATGCGGCGCACGAGCGGCTGGTTTATGAGCGTATGAAAGCCGACATGGCGGGCGCGGGCGTGAAGCGTCAGGCCTTGCTGATCCCCGAGATTGTCGAGCTATCCGAGGAAGAGGCGCTGCGGGTTCTGGATCGCGCGGACGAGTTGCTGGATCTGGGGCTTGAGGTCGAGCCGTTTGGACGCGGGGCTGTGGCCGTGCGCGCGACGCCGGCGCTGTTCGGCACAATGGATGTGAAGGGGTTGATCCGCGATCTGGCGGATGACTTCGCGGAGTACGAGGCGGGCCTCGCGCTGAAGGAACGCATGGAAGAGGTGATGGGCAACATGGCCTGTCGCGGGTCCGTACGCGCCGGACGGCGGCTGACGGCGGAGGAGATG
>CALMWO010000491.1 GCA_937873805.1 uncultured Hyphomonadaceae bacterium | reverse complement strand
AAAAAGGACGGCACGGTGCGCGATATCGCCTACTGGAGCCTGCCGGATACCGCAGCAGACGATCCGGATGAAGCTGCGGCGCTAGTCCGTCGTTCGTTTGCTATCGCGACGCAAGCGGCGAAGGACAAGCCGAAGAAGAAGGCCGCCAAAGCGCCAGCGAAGAAAGCTGCCAAGCCGCGCGCAAAGAAATGAGCAACAGGCGTCTGCTGCCGTCAGTCGCTACGCTGCGTTTGTCGCAGCGGGTGGCGGCATCTGCGTTTCGAGCGTGACGCGGTTACGGCCATTGCGCTTGGACATGTAGAGGCACTCGTCCGCGCGTGTGATGAGTTGTCCCACAGACTCGCCAGCCGAATAAAGCGCTGCGCCGAACGACACTGTTACCGCACCAATCGTCTCGTTGGTCGAGCGGCGAACGAGGCGTTTGGCTTCGATAGCGCCGCGGATCTGATCAGCAATGCGGCCCGCATCCTTAAGCGTCGTGCGCGGCATGACCACGGCAAACTCTTCGCCGCCATAACGTGCAACGAGGTGGTCGGGCAGGGCGAATTTGGCCAGAGCCGAGGCGACAAAACGAATGACCTGGTCACCGGTCTGGTGGCCCCAGGTGTCGTTGAACGACTTGAAGTGATCGATATCGCAAAGCAGCAGTGCGAGGTCCGTTTTCTCGTTGTCGGCCTCTTCCTTGCGCAGGCGCAGCGTCTCGTCGAACAGCTTGCGGTTGGCGATGCCGGTCAGGGCGTCGGTCAGCGCTTCGGCGCGCGCCTGGCGCAGCGAGGTGCGCAGCTTTTCCATTTCCTGCGATGACGTGGCGAGCTTCAACGAGAGGTTGGTGTTCTGCTTCGACATCTCGGTCGTGGCCGAAGCAAGCACATTGATCAGCCGTTTGAGCGCATCGCCGTCAATCGTTGAATTCTGAAGGCTGTCGGCGGCGACGTTCAGTGTCGCGCCGTAGCGCTCGGTGGTGGCGCCGGCTTTCTTCAGGGCGTCGAGCGCGTCTGCGATCTCGTGCGCAATCCGCGAGCCCGTTTCCATCACCTGCGTCGACAGGTGGGTGGTCGAGAAGAACCGCTCGTAGAGCAGTTCCATATCGTCGCCGGTAAGTGGCTTGCCCGACGCCATCAGCTTGTCGAGCGCGGCGCGCAGGTCGGGCGAGGCATGGGTGAAGTAGGTGAGCCAGACTTCGTAGTTCTGGGGGCTGACCGGCAACAGCTGGCGGCCCATCTCGTCAACCGTACGGTGACCGAGAGCCTGGCCTTCCGGCCCAAGCAGTTGGGTATTCAACATTCAACGCCCCTCACGACACGGTTGCGTCTGCCGCCCAGTGTCTTGACGAAACAGTGAACAAAAGCCGTTACCGATTGGCTAAAATCGGAGACATTGCCTTAAGGAGATGCTTACCAAAGACCGCCGAATTCTTAGGCGTCTTCGCGCTTTCCAAGTGTTCGCAGGAGAAACGCGGGGACGTGGTCTCCCATTCCCTTGAACTTTTCATCGCCACCTTGCGGATCGCCTGGTGTCAGTTCGCCGCGGCGATTGCGTCCGCCCCTGTCCTGGCCACCGCGTTCCTGACCGCCACGATCCTTGTCCTTGGCGTCCCGATCCTTGCTGTCGCGCGATTCGTCCCGGCCACGGCTGCGATCTCGATTGCGGCCGCCACGGCTGCGTTCGCGGCGGGGTTGTTCTTCGCGAGCTTCAGTTGCGGGCGCTTCGGCCTCGAAAGCGGCGGGGGCGTCCGGTTGGAAATCCTCGACCTGAGGTGGAATGAATTCGGGAGCCGCGATAGCGACGGGTTCCGCGGGCGACTCTTCACGGGGGGCAGGGCGTTCGTCACGACGCTCGCCGCCACGGCTGCTGCTGCGTTCGCCGCCACGGCCGCGTCCGCGTCCGCCACGGCCCTTGTCGAACCGGTCGCGTCCCGTCGCCGGGCCACGACCACGGGCTTCGCCCACGGCCTCATCCAGACCTTCCGGCGTGTAGGCTTCGACATCCTTGCCGATGCGCTTGAGCACGGCTTCCCACAGGCGCGCGTCGCCCGGCGAAACGATCGTGAAACTCTCGCCCAGTCGCCCGGCGCGGCCGGTACGGCCGATGCGGTGAACATAGTCGTCGGAGTTCGGCGGGGGCGCGTAATTGAAGACCTGGCTCACTTCGGGAATGTCGAGGCCGCGCGCCGCTACGTCTGACGCAACCAGCAGTTTGAGTTCCTTGTTGCGGAAACGATCGAGCGTTGCAGTGCGAACGGATTGCGGCAGATCGCCGTGGATCGGCGCGGCGTCGAAGCCGTGGCTGGCCAGCGATTTGGCGACGATATCGACTTCCGTCTTGCGGTTACAGAAGACAATGCCTTGATCGGTCGATTTCGCCCTGATGATCGTGCGCAGTACGGCGCGCTTCACCGTGTCTTCGTTCGACGGGCAATGCGTGACGTATTGCGTGATGGTTGTTGCGGCCGTGGCGGGTCTCGAAACCTCGATCCGCACGGGCTCCTTCTGGAACTGCTTGGCCAGCTTGGTGATCTCCGGCGGCATCGTCGCGGAGAACAGCAGCGTCTGGCGCGTCTTGGGCAGCAGTGTGCAGATCTTCTCGATGTCCGGGATGAATCCCATGTCGAGCATCCGGTCGGCTTCATCGATGACCAGCATCTGCACGCCGGTCATCAACAGACCGCCGCGCCCGAAATGGTCCATCAGGCGGCCGGGCGTGGCGATAAGCACGTCGGCGCCTGCGTTGAGTTTCTTTTCCTGGTCGCCGAACGATACGCCGCCGATCAGCAGCGCCATGGTCAGCTTGTAGCCAGCGCCATACTTCTCGAATTGCTCCGCCACCTGGGCGGCGAGTTCGCGCGTCGGTTCAAGGATGAGCGAGCGCGGCATGCGCGCCTTGGCGCGGCCCTGGCCCAGCTTGTGGATCATTGGAAGAACGAAGGCGGCTGTCTTGCCCGTTCCGGTCTGCGCGATGCCGGTTATGTCTTTTCCGCCGAGCACGGCAGGAATGCCCTGTTCCTGGATCGGCGTGGGCGTCGTGTATCCGGCGCCCTTCACGGCGGCCAGGATACGGGGGTCGAGGCTCAGCTCGTCAAACGTCATCAGGGTGTCTTTACTTGCTCGATCGGCCGGGCCGCGAGCGGGAAACACGGGGCTTTACGGGAATGCCGGAGGAATAGGCCCCCCCACGTCTTAGTCAATCCCGCAGCCTGCCACGGACCATATAAAGGGCTGATTCCAAGACGTTTCGGCGTGGGCTTGGGCTCTCTGCCTGGGCACGTCGCGCCGGGCTATGTCGGCGCGTCGGCGGTTGATCGAGCGTCGATCGGGGCTTGGAAAATTCGCCTATTACGCGTATTTTGTACCGCTTTTTACGCTCGGCGTCATACTTCGTCCGGCGTATCAACCCCATCTGAGGCCTGTGCGCGAACGATCCGCCGCCGTTGGGGGAACTTGGCTTGGTCATTGCTGTAGTCTTCCCAACAACGTCCGTTTTGGTCCTTCGGCACTTGGTGAAGCGTGAAAGTATTCGTTCTCGGTGGTGATGGGTTCTGCGGATGGCCAATCGCGCTGCATCTGTCTGCGCGGGGCGATGATGTCACGATTGTGGACAATCTCTCGCGCCGGCGTTTGGACCGGGAATTAGCGGTCGGATCGCTGACGCCGCTCGCGCCGCTGAACGAGCGGCTAACGGCGTGGCGCGAGGTTGGCGGCCACGAAATCCAGCACGCCAATATCGATCTTGCGCGAGACTATGATGGTTTCGTCGACCTACTGCGTGCTGAGCGACCGGATGCGGTGGTTCACCTCGCCGAGCAACGGTCAGTTCCCTATTCGATGGGCTCCACACCGCGCCGCCGATACACGTTCGAGAACAATCTCAATGCCACGCACAATGTGCTGGTTGCGCTGGTGGATAGTGGCGTCGATGCGCATCTCGTCCACATGGGTTCAACCGGCATCTATGGCTATGAATCGATCGGCTACCAGCTTCCAGAAGGTTACGTCGAGGCAGAGTTCCAATCGAAGAAAACGGAAATTCTTCACCCGGCCAACCCGCTTTCGATTTATCACCTGACCAAGGCGCAGGATCAGCTGGCCCTGGCGTTCTTCAGCAAGCATGAAGGCCTGCGCACCACCGATCTGGTGCAGGGTGCAGTGTGGGGTACACAGACTGATCAGACGGCCCGGGACAAGCGTCTCATCAACCGCTTCGACTATGACGACGTCTATGGAACGGTGTTGAACCGCTTCATTCTGCAGGCCGCGCTCGGGCATCCTTTGACGGTGTATGGCCGCGGCGAGCAGACGCGCGCCTTCATCCATATCTCCGATGTTGTCCGTTGCGTGACGATCGCGCTCGACAACCCGGCGGTCCGTGGCGAACGCATGCGCGTGTTCAACCAGATTGGTGAATCGCGTCGCGTGATCGATCTGGCGCGCCTTGTTGCCAATGTCTGGCCCGGGGTGACCATTTCCAATCTGGATAATCCGCGTCAGGAACCAGCCGCCAATGATCTCGACCTGTCGAACGAGAGCTTGCGCGCGCTTGGTCTGACACCGAAGCTGATCGCCGATGGCGTGCTGGCGGAAATTCGCGACATTGCAGCGCCTTACGCGCATCGCGCCAATCGCGCCAAGATCGACCCGCCGTCGCAGACAGCGTTAGCGGGCGGTCATCAGGCCAACGAGCTTCTCAGCGTCTTCTCCGGTGTCAAGAAAAAGGTCGGGCCCTAGGCTCACGACCCGCTCGCGCTCGCGGACATAGTCATCCCACGACAGGTTGGTGAGGAAGTCGCAGATCCGATCCGTCGGCGGGTCTTCGAACACGTGGCCAATGCCATGCGGCGCGAGGAAGCGCTCCATCTCCGTGCCAGCGGACACAAGTGGCACCGCGCCGTAATAGCCTCCCTGGTACATGCGGCACGCCAGCAGCAGCGGCGAATTGCCGTTCGGGTCGAGGTAGTCGAAGCACCAGCCGAAGTGAACGCGACCATACATCGAGGCGAGATCGTCTGGAATCTTGTACTCGCCACCATGACGCCAGTTCGGATGGCGGTTCACGATGCTGAGGAAATGTTCGACGCCGGTTTCGGTCGGGTGACCACGCGTCTGGATTTCGACGCGATCGCCAAGGCGCTCCGCGATGGTGGATAGCATCTCCAGGCTGCGACCGCAGCGAAGCGTCCCGTTCCAGCCGATGATCCATTTGTCGCGAACTTCGCGCCAGACGTTTGCATCCGGCGCTGGTGGAGGCAATGGCCGCTCGAGCTGGATCTTGTTCTCCAGAACGAAGGTTGCGCCTTTGTATTTCTGGGTCGGTTCGAAATAGCCGCGCAGGAAGCCTGGCGACATCAGCACCAGCAGATAGGTGCGCGCAAGCACGCGTCTTTCCAGCCAGCGGAAGATCGCGGCCGTGAGTGTTTTCTCGAAGAAGATCGCCTGCACGTCTTCGACTTCGTAGACGAAGCGCGCTTTCGAGCCAGACCACCATTTTCCGAATAGTGCGAGCAATGCGACGTCAAACAGACGCGCGTAGATGAAGTCGGCGTTTCGGAAATCCTCGCGATTGCGGGCGATGACCATGCACGCGCGCAACAGGGCAGGCAGACGCAGGATATAGTTGCGGTCCACGGTTTCGCCGAGCGGCGTGTTCTTCCACGCTGGCTGGAAGTCCGTGTTGAACTTGTGGCGTCGGAATGTGAATGCCGACACTTCGCATCCGGCCCGAATGAACGAGTTGATGCGCAGAATCACAGTCGGATTTGTCGTGTCGCCAGCGAGATAAACGCATCGCGGTGCGGCGCCGGTGGCGGCTTGCTTCGAGGGCTCAGTCAAACCGCATATCCGCTGTTACAATAATGTAGTGGGCGGCAATACGGTATTGGGGCGTGGCTATCTACCCCCTTAACGAGCGCGTGTTGTTTTGCTCTTTCAGCGGTCCGAAACTATTGCGTATTCCGCTGCCTGAAAGATTTTGGCACAGGCTGCCGACGCAGCAGCCTGCAATATCAGCCCCGGCTTCCGGGGAGGCGGAAGTGGCACTGCACGAGGCAGACGGGCTTGGCTTCGTCGCGCTGCCAGGCTTCTGCGTGAACGGTTGCAACGCGGCGGCCCATGAGGCGGATTTTCGCGCGCGCATAAGTCGCTTCAGGTCGACCCGGTCGAAGGTATTCGACGCTGAAATCGATTGTGCGCGCAGGCGCAGTTGATCCTGTCTCGTGCGCAAGCTGCAGCAGACAAGTGATTTCCAGAAATGCCGCGATAGCGCCGCCGTGCAGAGCCGGAATGCTGGTGTTGCCGATCAGATTGTCACGCGCCGGCAGGATGGCGAGTACCCCTTGCTCATCGATGCGCGTCTCGATGCCCATGAAGCGGCCAAAGGGCGAGCCAGAGATGATGTCGTGAATATCTGGCATGGCCTCACCCCTCGCGGCGATTGAGGATGAAGGCGGCCTGCGCCGTGGCGATCGGATCGTCCGGCGATGCGTCCCACGCCTCTGCGCGGAGGAAGGCGATGGTTTTGGTGGCCCGGTAGCAATGTGCTGCGCAGGTGATGTCGGTATGCGGGGCGGCTG
>CALMWO010000490.1 GCA_937873805.1 uncultured Hyphomonadaceae bacterium | reverse complement strand
TGCTACATCGGCTGCGGCGTCACCACGGGCGTCGGCGCCGTCGTGAAGACCGCCAAGGTTGAACCGGGCGCCAACTGCATCGTCTTCGGCCTCGGCGGCATCGGCCTCAACGTCATCCAGGGCCTGCGTATGGCCGGCGCGGACAAGATCGTCGGCGTCGACATCAACCCGTCCAAGCGTGAATGGGGCGAACGCTTCGGCATGACGCACTTCGTCAACCCGAACAACGTCACCACCGACCTCGTCGCCCACCTCGTCACCATCACCGATGGCGGCGCCGACTACACGTTCGACTGCACCGGCAACACCAAGGTCATGCGCCAGGCGCTTGAATCCTGCCATCGCGGCTGGGGCACCTCCATCGTCATCGGCGTTGCCGAGTCCGGCAAGGAAATCGCCACCCGCCCCTTCCAGCTCGTTACCGGCCGCGTCTGGAAAGGCTCCGCCTTCGGCGGCGCCCGCGGCCGCACCGACGTTCCGAAAATCGTCGACTGGTACATGGACGGCAAGATCGAGATCGACCCGATGATCACCCACACGCTGAAACTCGAAGAGATCAACAAGGGCTTCGAGCTGATGCACGCGGGCGAAAGCATCCGCAGCGTGGTGGTTTTCTGAGATGAACCTGCGCTCCGCCTTCCTCGCTGTCACAGCGTTGATCTGTGCGGCGCCAGCTCTCGCCCAAGCCACACCGGAAGCGGCAATCGCTCGCTTCGTCACGCTCGCCAATGCGGGTGAGCTGACGGCGCCTGAGGGGCAAGCGCTGCTCACCGGCGAAGCGAGGGAAATGGCGAGCGACGCCAAGAGCAACCTGCCCGCCGCTGACCGTGTCATCACCATCGACAAGGACAGCGCGGTCGCTCGCATCGTCCTGCGCGGCAATCGTGGCGAAGAAGCCGACGCCTATTTTTTCCTCGACAAGACGCAGGCCGGGTGGGCCGTGTCCGCTTATCGCAGAATGGCGATGTCCGGCATGACCATGCAGATGCTGGAGGAGATGAAAAAGCGCCCCACGCTGCCGCTCGAAGACCAGCTGATGAAGCGCAACCTCGAACTCACCCTGTCCTCGGACGGCCAGCTCCGTACATGGTTCACCGCCAACAAGCCCGCCATCGAAACCCTGCTCAAGACCTATGAGCGCCAGCCAGCTCCCCGCGCGCCCGCGCTCGACCGCGACCCGGCCCCCGGCCTCGGCCCGACGCTAAAAGCGCTCGGCCTCACGGCGGTCGAGGATGTTGGCGATGGCGTCCGCGTCACCATTGGCGGCATGATGGACAACACGGTCGGCTTCTTCCGCGCCGGTCCCTCCGGCCCGCCCACGATCAGCGCGTCAGAATTCATCTGGGTCGAAGACCTTGGCGGCGGCTGGCACCTCTTCCGCACGACATGACGAACGCAATCGCAGGTGTGGCATTTTCCCGCTAAAACGGGCCCTAACCCCCCGTTCGGATGAATCCGCGCCGCCCCCGTATCGAAGCCTTAACGCAGGCATGGCTTACGTTGGGGCTCACAGCGCCGGATTCTCCCCCGTGGCATATGATCTGTACGCCTTCGACCTGTTCGCGGCTCCCCGCGACCGGTACGATTTCCTTGATTGGATCAGCCGGTCGTTCCGTTCGGTAGACGGCCCGCTCGGCAGCGACCCGTCGCGCGCCACCCCCGCCCTGCAAGACTGGCAGCGCGATATGGCGAAGAGCTTCCCCGCCGCCGCCGATCCGCACCACGCCTTCGACCCCGACAACGCAAACACCTCGAAGAACGCGAACTATCGTTTCGTGCAAGGCGCCGTGCAGGCCAGCTTCGAATGGGAATCCGCAGGCACAGCCCTGTTCCGCGCCAAGAAAGCGGCGCAGGCCCGCGGCGTCGGCCTGTTCGAGGCAAGCGGCCGTGACGCCACCGTCTGGATGATCTCCAGCCGCGACCGCTGGGAAGTCGTTCACCGCAACGACGACACACAGCGCAACTTTGGCTAGCTGCGCGCCTGAAGTCCGGCGATCAGCACTTCCATCAGCGCATCAAGCTCCTTGAGATCGCTCTTGCCCGAATCGAGCTGCACCATCGCCGGATGATGGAAACGCGCGGTTGCGTTCAGCACCATCCCCGCCGAAGCATCCGCGGATTTCACGGACCAGTCTCCGGCCTTGGCGCCATCGCGCAGGATTTCGGCCACTTCGCCAAGCAGATGCGCCACATGCCTGGCCACCACGTCATGCGAATTGGCCGTGATGCCATTGTACACCGCAAACAGTTCGGGATCGTCCAGCACTTTCCGGCGCTTCGTCTCGGCCAGCTGGCGCACCCAGGCTTTCAGGCGCTTCGGCGCCGCCACCTTCTTGTCCGCAGTGATCTTCGTCAGCGGCGCCATCACATGCGCCAGCCACCGCTCCGCCACCGCATCGAACAACGCGCTCTTGGAGGCGAAATGCTTGTAGACGTTCGAATGGCTCATATCCAACGCCCGCGCGACGTCCACGACGCCGGTTTTCGCCGGGCCGTGGCGTCGCAGCTGCTCGACGGTTGCGTCGAGAATGCGGTCGCGGATTGAATCACTCATCAAGTCGCTAGATCACCCATTCATTGCTTCCCGTCTAGCGCTCACTATCGAGCGTAGGAATAAGCGCAGCCGGATACCGTGTGCCAGCCACCGCGCTTGCCGGCGCCGCCGCTTCGATCCGTGCCATGTCGGCGGGCGTGAGCGTCACATACAGCGCGCCGAGCGCTTCGGCCAGCCGCGCAGGTTTGCGCGCGCCGATCAACGGCACGATATCCTCGCCCTGAGCGTAGACCCAGGCCATGGCCAGCTGCGCCACCGTGCATCCCTTCTCATCCGCGATCGCCTTCAGCGCGCTGACGAGCTTCAGGTTCTGGTCGAGATTTTCGCCCTGGAAGCGTGGCGCCATTGCGCGGAAGCCGCTGCG
>CALMWO010000489.1 GCA_937873805.1 uncultured Hyphomonadaceae bacterium | reverse complement strand
ACTTCGCCGCCGCCAGCGCGCCCTTGGCGAAGATCGCCCGATCGAGCGCGCGATGGCTGATCGACAGGATCTCCTCGTCCGAGATGAACGCGGTTTCGTGGTCGCCGATAATGCCGCCCCCGCGAATGACCGAGAAGGCAAGCGAGCCTTCCTTGCGCGGCCCCGTCATGCCGTCATGCGGCGGCACGCGGATCTCGCTCAACGACTTGCCGCGCCCCTTGGCCGCCGCCTCGCCGATCATCAAGGCGGTGCCGGACGGTGCATCCACCTTCCGGCGGTGGTGGCCTTCGGTGATCTCGATGTCCCAATCGGTTCCCAGCCGCGCAGCAACCTGTTCGACCAGCCCGATCATCAAGTTGACGCCCAGCGAAAAGTTCCGGTCGCGCACGATGGCGATCCGCTTTGCATGTTCGGCAACCTGCTGTTCCTGTTGCGGCGAGAGGCCGGTCGTGCCGATCACTGCTGCTTTCACCTTGGTCAGCTTGAGGAGTTCCAGCGCCTCGAGCGAAGCCTGTGGCGTCGTGAAGTCGATCCACACATCGGCCGACTGAGCGGCCTTCGCCGCGCTGTCGCTGACGGTCCAGCCGTCCTGGGTTGCGCCGAGCGCTGGCGATCCCGCGCGCTCGCTGCCGCCCGCGATGGCAAAGTCCTCGCCGGCGGATTTGACCAGCGCCTGGCCCATCCGTCCGGCGATGCCTGCGATTGCGATCCTGATGCTCATGGTCGCCTTATAACCGGATTTCCGAGGCAGGCGAGGGTGGTCAAAATTGACCGGCCCGGCCAATCACGCCAAGGCTTGGAGCCATGAAAAGAACGCTTCTCGTCCTGCCATTCGCGCTCGCTGCCTGCAGCCCCGCGCCCGCTGCGCCCGGCGACGAGGCGGCGACCCCGGCCAGCCCCTACGCTTTCGACCTGAACCTCACGCTGACGACCCGCGCGGCGGAGCAGCTGGCGCGAACGGACGAGCGCGTGATCGTCAATGCGATGTATTATGGCCTACCCACCAGCGACGATGCCCCGGGCATCGACAGGGAAGGCATGGAGATCCGTCTTGGTTCAGCCGAGATCGAGGTCGCGCCCGAAAGCTCCGCTGTGAAAGTGATGGGCGAAGGGTTCGATGCGACCTACCTGACCAGCGTGAAGGGCGATCCGGAAGTGCTGATCAACGTCTACTCGGCGCGCAAGACACACGAGAACAACCTGCTCAGCTGCGGCATCTATCAGGGCCCGATCTCGATGGCGCAGAAAAAGCCCGTCGACATCACCTGCGACCTGATCGAAGGCCTGAGCGAAGACGGCGACGTGATTGTTGAAACCGGAACGCCCGGCCAGTAGGCCTCAAGCCCGGAGCAACTTCAGGCCCAGCAGGTTCTACGCCCGCGAGTCCTGCTCGAAACGCTTCTTCACTTTCTTGAAGAAGCCCTGGCTCTCGGGGTGGCACTTGTCGCTGCACTCGGAAGCGAACTGCTTCAGCAGCTCCTTCTGCTTCGAGGAGAGATGCGTCGGCGTTTCGACGAACAGCTCGACGACCATGTCGCCATTCGATCCGCCGCGCAGCGTCGGCATGCCCTTGCCTTTGAGGCGCATGCGCTTGCCGGTCTGCGCGCCTTCGGGAATCGACATGCGCATCTTGCCGCCGTCGATCGTCGGCATCTCGATCTCGCCGCCCAGCGCAGCAGTACACATCGGCACAGGCGTGCGTGTAAACAGCGTCTGGCCGTCACGCTCGAAGATGTCGTGCTCTTTCACCGACACGAAGATGTAGAGATCGCCCTTCGGGCCGTTCTTCATGCCCGGCTCGCCTTCGCCGCCAAGGCGGATGCGCTGGCCGTCTTCAATGCCTGCCGGGATGGTGATCGCCAGCGTGCGCTCCTTGCGGATCGCGCCGCGTCCGCCGCACTGACGGCACGGCGTCTTGATCACATTGCCCGAACCCTGACAGCGGCTGCATGTCCGCTCCATGGTGAAGAAGCCCTGCTGCACGCGAACGCGGCCATGGCCCTGGCATTGCGTGCAGGTTTCCGGTTGCGTGCCCGGCTCGGCGCCTGAGCCATGACACGGCTCGCACTTCTCGGTTGCCGGCACGACGATCTCGGCCTGCTTGCCGCTGAAGGCTTCCTCAAGGCTGATCTCGTAGTCGTATCGCAGGTCGGCGCCACGCGCCGGTCCGCCACGCTGCTGGCGCTGGGCGCCGAAGAATTCTGAGAACACGTCGCCGAACACGTCGCGAAAAACATCTTCCGGCCGGCCATGCGCGCCGCCGGGTCCGCCGGCGCCATTGAGGCCAGCCTTGCCGAAGCGATCATAGACCGCGCGCTTCTGGGGATCGTTGAGGGTTTCGTACGCCTCGGACAGTTCCTTGAACTTGCCCTCGGAGACGTTGCAGCCCGGATTGCGATCCGGGTGATATTCCATCGCCTTCTTGCGGAAGGCGGACTTCAGGGCTTTCTCGTCTGCGTCCTTCTCGACGCCGAGAATTTCGTAATAAGAGCGCTCGCTCATCGTGACGACCGAACCGAAATCATGACTCTTACCTAATCCCGCTCATCCCGCCCGGAAGCCTGAGGGTGGGAGTTCCCCTCTCGGCCTGTCGTCCTATCGCAGGTGAACCTTAGCAACCGTTGAAACTAGATGGGCCATGACCCGTGGGGATTAAAGCCCCTCAAAGCCATGGCCCATCTGATTCATCACCTCATCTGAGCTCTATCTAGCCCAATAATCAGGCGCTTTTCTTGTCGTCTTTGACCTCTTCAAAGTCGGCATCGACCACGTCGTCGCTGTCGCCGGCCCCTGGGGCGCCCGTCGCGTCAGGGCCGCCTTCAGGCGCCTGACCCTTGGAGTAGATCTCCTCGCCCATCTTCATGGCCGCGGCAGCCAGAGCCTGGCTCTTCTCCTTGATGGCGGCGGTGTCGTCTTTCTCGAGCGCCGCTTTCAGGTCCTTGATCGCGCCTTCGATCGCGCCCTTCACGTCCGCGCTCACGGCTGCGCCATGTTCGGCGAGCTGTTTCTCGGTCGCGTGAACCAGACCCTCGGCCTGGTTCTTGGTTTCGACCGCTTCACGACGTTGCTTGTCGACCGCGGCGTTCGCTTCGGCGTCCTTCACCATCTGCTTGATCTCGTCCTCGGTCAGACCGCCGGACGCCTGGATGGTGATCTTCTGTTCTTTCGTCGTCGCCTTGTCGCGCGCCGAAACGTTGACGATGCCGTTCGCGTCGATGTCGAACGTCACCTCAACCTGCGGCACGCCGCGCGGAGCAGGGGGGATGCCTTCGAGATTGAAGTTGCCCAGCAGCTTGTTGTCCGCCGCCATCTCGCGCTCGCCTTGCAGCACGCGGATGGTCACGGCTGACTGGTTGTCGTCAGCGGTCGAGAAGACTTGTGACTTCTTGGTCGGGATCGTGGTGTTGCGATCAATGAGGCGCGTGAACACACCGCCAAGCGTTTCGATGCCGAGCGACAGCGGGGTCACGTCCAGCAGCACGACGTCTTTGACGTCGCCCTGCAGCACGCCGCCCTGAATGGCCGCGCCGACGGCGACGACTTCATCCGGGTTGACGCCCTTGTGCGGCTCCTTGCCGAAGAAGGCCTTCACGGCTTCCTGCACTTTCGGCATGCGCGTCATGCCGCCAACGAGGACAACCTCGTCGATCTGGCTGACCGACTTGCCGGCGTCGGCAAGCGCCTTCTTGCAAGGCTCGATCGTGCGCTTCACGAGATCCTCGACGAGGGCCTCGAGCTTGGCGCGCGTAAGCATCATGTTGAGGTGGACCGGGCCAGACGGGCCGGCTGTGATGTACGGCTCTGTGATCTCGACCGTCGCTACGGTCGAGAGCTCCTTCTTCACTTCCTCGGCCTTGGAGCGCACGCGCTGCAGCGCCATCAGGTCCTTGCGAAGATCGACGCCGTTCTGTTTCTGGAACTCGTCGCAGATGTAATCGACGAGGCGGTTGTCGAAGTCTTCACCGCCGAGGAACGTGTCGCCATTGGTGGAGAGAACTTCAAACACGCCATCGCCGATCTCGAGGATCGAGACGTCGAACGTGCCGCCGCCCAGGTCGTACACCGCGATGACCTTGCCATCGTGTTTCTTGTCGAGGCCGTAAGCGAGCGCCGCCGCCGTCGGCTCGTTGATGATGCGCAGCACGTCGAGGCCCGCGATGCGTCCCGCATCCTTGGTCGCCTGGCGCTGTGCGTCGTTGAAGTAGGCAGGAACGGTGATGACAGCCTGCGTCACCTTCTCGCCGAGATACGCCTCGGCGGTTTCTTTCATCTTGCCGAGGATGAAGGCGGATACTTCCTGCGGCGAATAATCCTTGTCGCGACCTTTGACGTACGCATCGCCATTGGGGCCTTTGACGATCTCGTAAGCTACGAGGTCCTTGTCCTTCTTCACCATCGGGTCGTCGAAGTTGCGGCCGATGAGGCGCTTGATGGCGGAGTAGGTGAAGCGCGGGTTCACGGTCGCCTGGCGCTTGGCGATGACGCCAACGAGGCGCTGCCCGCTTTCCTGGAAACCGACGACGGAGGGCGTCGTTCGCGCGCCTTCCGTATTCTCGATCACCCTCGCACTGCCGCCGTCCATGACGGCCACGCAGGAGTTGGTCGTCCCGAGGTCGATGCCGATGATCTTGGCCATAACTACAAACGTCCTTTCTGCGGCGGCCGCCCTCGCCCCTTGTTGGCCCGCACTGCGGCGCCTGGCGCGACGACCCCTATGGTCCTTGGTTCAATACAACGCTTTGAGCCTGGTCAGAGGCTTTGGCGATGCGGCTCATATGGGATCAGGCGGGTCAGGCTCAATAGGGCAGGCTCACCCATCCGTCGATCTGGCCCGCCGTTAAGCAGATGGCCGCGCCGCCCGGATGCGTGCAGCGTCTTCTTCCGTCGGATGACGCCCGCGTTCAAGCAGTTCCAGCCGATATTCGACGTAAGAAAGGCCCAATTTTTCAGCCATCCGGGCCCAGCGGGCGCCTGTTTCGGCATTCGGCGGCGCAAAAGCCTCTTCGCGGACCCGCGTCCAGCGCCACTGCTTGAACAGCAGACTTTCCAGAATGTCAGGTCCGTTATTGTGCCCCAGCCACTCGGAGAGGGGGATGACGACGCCCATCTGCCTGAGGTCGTTCTCCCGCTGTTCACGGTGGGTGGCCCGCCAGCTCGCGGCTGCCTGCTTCAGCGCGACGCGCGTATCGCGCGCCGTTGACCGGGCATGGGCTTTCGCAGCCGAGAGGGCGAAATTGACAGCCACCGCGAACCTCCGGGCGTCGATAGAAACACGCACGATCATTGATGTCATCTTCCCGGCGACGTCCGCGACCGGGCTGCTTACATTCATTGCATGGTCGAAGGCTTCCGCTTCCTGCCCGAGTATCTCCCGCCCGCCGCCCAGAAAGCGCTGGTGGGCGAAATCCTGACCATCCTTGAAACGAACCCGCTCTATCGCGGCGCCATGCCGCGCACGGGCAAACCGCTGTCCGTCCGCAACACCAATCTCGGCCCGCTCGGATGGGTGTCCGATACCAAGGGCTATCGCTACCAGCCCACGCACCCTGAAACCGGCGCAGTCTGGACGCCCATCCCCCAGACGCTTCTCGACCTGTGGGCTGATGTTTCGGATTACCCGCATCCGCCACAGGCCTGCCTCGTCAACTGGTACGAAGCGACAAGTCGCCTCGGTCTCCACATCGACGCTGACGAAACCGCAAAAGACGCCCCCGTCGTGTCTGTTTCACTGGGCTCGCGCGCCCTGTTCCGCCTCGGCGGCCTCGAACGCTCCAGCCCGACCAGTTCGATGCGCCTTGCCTCCGGCGATGTCGTCATCCTGGGCGGCCAATCCCGCCGCGCCTATCACGGCGTCGATCGCATCTACCCGGAAAGCTCCACGCTGATCCCTGGGGGAGGGCGGATCAATCTCACCCTCCGGCGGGTGACGGCGCCCTGAAACGGCTTCCTGAACGTGAAGCGCCCCTGACCATGCGATCCGGGGCGCGACAAAGTGTAATCCATTAACTGAAAGATCAGCCGGCTCGAGCGCCCGTCCCATCCCAGTGCAGGTTCAGCACAGGCGCAGCATGGCGGTCGTCGCCGCCTTTTTCCTCGAGGATGCGGCCCAGCGGATGCTTGCCGATCTTCCGGCGAATCTCGTCGTCCGGTGATTCCTGCCCCATGCGATAAACTCGGTTTTTCGGGTCGCGCTCATCGATAATGAGAACGTCCGCCTCACCGCGGAAATACGCGCCTTTGGCTAAGCCGTTTTGATCGATGTGGAACACGACCACGGCTTTCTTCCGGCGGGATTCGAAAGGCCACATATTGTTCAGTCCCTGAAGAAACTTGACCTGCAGCGGCCCAGCGCCGCCACCCGCGAACCAACGGCCCATACCGGACCGTGTTCCTTGCGTAACGAAATTCCTGCGAAACTGGCGCCGCGCCGCCACGGTTAGCGTGCGGCAAGAAACCCTGATCCCCAGGTTAAGAGGTGATTAAACACACACCGGCATGC
>CALMWO010000488.1 GCA_937873805.1 uncultured Hyphomonadaceae bacterium | reverse complement strand
CGGGCGAGGGGATGATCATCTGGAAGCGCGATGATAAGTGGTTCAGTGTGGATGGTGTGGTGGGCGATCCTTTCGTCATTGATTGGTGTTCTGATGACGCCAATGTCCAATTTGCCTTCTCGTAATGCTTCCAGTTGGTTGGTTATCGGTATGGTGCAGAATTTGATCGCCACATTTGGTGCTTCGGCGCGGAACTGCCTGACCAGCGCTGGGATTAGCGAGTAGACCATCGATCCCCCAAATCCGATGGCCAGCGATCCTCGCAGGCCATCCGCAGTCTCCCGTGTAGCCTGAGTGCCGCTCTCAAGCAGGTCGATGATTTTTCGGGCTGTGCTGACGAAACGTGCGCCGGCAGGCGTGACCCGGACATGATGCTTGTTCCGTTCGAACAGCTTCGCCCCAACCTTGTCCTCGATATCCCTTATCGCCCGGCTCAGCGGCGGTTGCGAGACGTGGCACCGTTCTGCGGCGCGCGTGAAATTGAGTTCCTCCGCAAGGGCGATCGCGTAGCGCAGTTTGGCTAGGTCCATGGTTAAACCTTTTGGGTATGACGTAGTGCAAAGTCGGTATTTTACATCGCTCAATTCGCCCTTACAACAAGTATTAACAGGGAGTGGCGCAATGACCATTCCAGATCGTGTGGATGGGGAGTTTCCAGCAACCATGAGCGGACGTATCCTGCGTTTGAGCTTTGAGGAAATGGCTCCGCGACTGCAGGAAATTTTGCGTCCGCGGGTGGAGCGACTGGGCTATCTCGGCGAGTTTTTCCAATACAGTGGTGCGCTGCCCGATGTGCTTGCGCCCTACATGGAAATGACTGAGGCGCTCAAGCAGGCGCTTCCCGACCGTCTGACGGAAACCGGCGCGCTGACGGTCGCGAGGCTAATGGGCAACCGATATGAGTTGCATCAGCATGAGCGGCTTTCGGTCAAACACGGCTTTGGCGAGGATTGGGTTGCTGCCGTCGAGCGGCTTTCGCCTGATGATGCGCCGCTGCTCTCGGGTAAGGAGCGTGCCGTGCAGCGGCTGGCCATGGCGATGGTCGAACGTCGCGGAGTAGGCGTCTCGCGCGAAATCGAGGTTGCTATCGAACAGGTCGGCGCGGATCAGGCCTTGGCCGTGATGTTTCTTGTGGGGCGCTACATCACGCACGCGCTGATCGTGAACGGCCTCGAACTCCAACCTCCGGTCCCTTCGATTTTTGACAAGGTTGGCTCATGACCGACGCTCTTTGGATCACCGAAGGCGAAGTGGTTTCGCTGCTGGCGCTGCCGGAAGCGATCGAAGCATTGCGCTGGGGGCTTGGTGAGGAAGCAGCTGGCCGGGCCAGCAACATGACCAAGACGCAACTGACCTGGGGTGGCGGCTCGACCCTGCATGCCATTGGCGCGCTATTCGAAAACGGGTCCATCGTCGGCACCAAGACCTGGACCCACACCAAAGGCGGCGCCAATCCCCTGCTGTTGCTGTTTGACGCGGGCAAGGGGAAGCTGCTTGCCGTGATCGAGGCTTTCGCACTTGGGCAGATGCGTACGGCGGGGATCAGCGGTCTGGCAACCGATCACCTTGCTGGCAGCGCGGCGCGGACAATGGCCATGATCGGCACTGGCAAGCAAAGTCTGGCGCAAGTCGCCGCCGTCGCTGCGGTGCGTCCGCTCGAACGAGTGACCATCTGGAGTCCGACCGAGGCCAACCGCTGGGCACTGGCGGAAAAAGTGAGCGACCGGCTTTCGTTAGAAACCGTGGCGGCAGGATCGCTGGAAGAAGCTCTGGCGGGGGCTTCGATCGTCACTTTGGCGACGCGGGCTGGGGCACCCTTTATTTCGCGCAGTGCGCTTGCGACTGGCGTGCATCTCAATGCCATCGGCGCTATCGGGCCGGACCGGATTGAGTTTGAGCCAGAGCTTTTGGACCGCGCGACGGTGTGCGCTGCTGACAGCATATCGCAGGTGCGGAGGCTTAGCCGGGAATTCATGGTTGCCTTCGATGACGATGAGGCGAAGTGGACGCGGCTGCGACCGTTGAGCGGACTGGTGGCGGCGCGATTCAAAAGACCTGCCGACGCCGATCTCACGGTTTTCAAGGCGATGGGCATGGGGATTTCCGACTTGTCTGTCGGGATCGAGGTGCTTCGGCGGGCGCGCGCGAAAGGCATGGGGCGTCAGCTGACAAGCACCACTTTTCATGAGCCGAGACTGCGGCTCGATTCGTGATGACTTTGGTGAGCGGGAATTAGGAATGGAAACGACAAGATGACGAACAAGAACATTCTGGATGGCAGTGGTCCGCTCTTGCCTCAGTCGGCGCTGTGGGAACCATTTATTTTCACAAAAGAGGAGATCGACGCGGAAATCGAGCGGCTAGCCGCTATTCCCAAGCCTGCCAACGGGCGCCGCAGGTCTTATTTTGTCCATCCAGCTAACCTTAGGTCGGTTGGGCTTGCCCCCGGTATCCAGGTATCGCTCGATGTGCTTCTCCCGGGGGAGGAAACGGCGACCTTCCGCCAGAACTCGAGCCAAGTGAATTTCGTGATCCGGGGGCGCGGACGCAGCGAGGTCGATGGTCAGGTTCGCGAGACTTCTCTTCATGACGTGTGGAACACGCCTTCGATGCGGGTTTATCTGCACAAGAACACCGGAGACGATCTTTACGTTCGGCTGACTTATTCCAACGCGGCGCTCCTCGAGATGATGAATATCCATTTTCAGGAGGAAAATCCCGATGTCGCGTCGCCATCGGAAATCGGCCACGGCTCGGAAGAGCACGATCCGGCGAAGGTCAATCCGTTCGGAACTTTCCAACTGAATGAGGGTGGGGCGTGGCTGATGCCATACGAGCGCCTGATCAATCCGCCATGCCAGGAAAGCCTGGCGCTGTTCTGGCCGTGGGCCGACGTGAAGGAGAATCTCGACAAGCTTGAGGCGCTTGGAAAGGAATACATCGGGCGTAGGCTCTATCTCTTGTGGAATCCCGCTACAGGCCGGACCAATGGAACGACGCCGAACTTCTTCGCCACCATGACCCTTCGCCCGCCGAAGATCGTCGATCGCCCGCATCGCCATTCGTCAGCGGCGATAAACTACTACTTCTCCGGTTCAGGCCGATCGACGGTGGAAGGTAAGGTCTATGAGTGGAAAGCCGGCGATCTCATGCTTTCGGCGCCGGGCTGGGCGGTTCACAATCACGCGAGCTACGATGAGCCGGTTTATGAACTCACTATCCAGGATCAACCGCTCAACATCGTGATGGAATCCCTGCTTTGGCAGGAAAGCCTTAAGGAACCTCCTGCCCTGCTGGGGGTTCAGCAGGGATTTGCGACAAACCGTGTCGAGGTGGCGGCTTGATGCAGGCTGCAACCCCGCCTGTCGTCAGTGGCCGGATCGGGCGCATGCTCGATGACAAAGCCATTCAGGCCGCAGCGTCGGCACTCGAAGAGGCTGAGCGCAGCCGAAAGCAGATCCGTCTTCTGAGCGAAACCTATCCAGAGATCACGATGGATGATGCCTATGCGATTCAGGATTGCTGGATCGGGATGAAACTGGCCTCTGGGGAGAAGCTGGCTGGCTGGAAGATCGGCCTGACATCCAAGGCGATGCAGGCGGCGGTTTCGATCGACATTCCCGACTCCGGCGTTCTGCTGGAATCGATGCGCTTTCCAAATGGAGCGGTTATTGTGCCTGGCCGCTTCATCCAACCCCGGATAGAGGCCGAGATCGCGTTCGTGATGAATGGGCCGTTGGAAGGGACGGCGACGGTGGAAGACGTCCTCGCGGCAACGGATTACATTGCTCCGGCGCTTGAAATTCTCGATACAAGAATCGCCCGCAAGGATCCCCAGACTGGTAAGTTGCGCACAGTCTATGACACGATCTCGGACAATGCGGCCGATGGCGGTTTTGTCCTTGGCGAGGCGGTCACGGATTTCTCCGTACTTGATATGCGTTGGCTTGGCGCGATCGTGTCACGCAATGGCGAGGTTGAGGAAACGGGGCTGAGCGCCGGCGTTTTGAACAATCCCTTGATTTCGGTTGTCTGGCTGGCCCAACGTCTTGCGGCCTATGGCCACAGGATTGAGGCCGGCCAGGTTATCCTGTCAGGATCATTCATCCGCCCTATCGAGGCCATTCCCGGAAGTGAAATTGTCGGCGATTTCGGAACTTTTGGACATGTGTCATGTCAGTTCGAGTGAACATCTCCGTGCCAAGCAGGAGGCACCTATGAATCCGTTCAAGGCGGCCATCGGAGCAAGGCGCGCGCAGATCGGCCTGTGGCAGGCGCTGGCCTCTCCCTACACGGCTGAAATTTGCGCAGGCTCGGGTTTTGACTGGCTGCTGATCGATGCGGAACACGCGCCGAACGACATTCCGCTGGTTCTTGCCCAGCTTCAGGCCACGGCTGCCTATCCTGTTGAACCAATGGTGCGCATTCCAAGCGCAGATGCGGTCTTGATCAAGCAATACCTCGATATCGGTGCGCGCTCCCTGATGGTTCCCATGGTCGAAACGGCAGAGATGGCCACAGGGATAGTCCGGGCGACGCGTTATCCACCACATGGCATCCGGGGCGTTGGTTCGGCAAT
>CALMWO010000487.1 GCA_937873805.1 uncultured Hyphomonadaceae bacterium | reverse complement strand
GCGCAGGCGGGGGTCCAGTGGCGCGCTTCGCGCTCTCTTTGGTGGGACTGGATCCAGGCCTTCGCCGGGAACGCGGACAACTTGTTGTCCGCTTCCAGAGCGCGCGCCTCACCCCCTCCGTCTCGCGTGCTTTGCACGCGATCCACCTCCCCCAGTGCTTCGCACTGATGGAGGCAAGACAGCGGTGTGTTGCCTCCCCATGCGTAGCAGGGGGAGGTGGGTCGATGCGAAGCATCGAGACAGAGGGGGATGATGAGGCGGGCCTAAGTCGTGAGTTCAGCGCCCAGGGCGACTTCGCCTGTCTTTGCGACGGAGAAATAGTGACCCCGCGTGTCGCGGCAGAAGTGTTCGCGGAGTTGGGCGACCATGTCGATATCGCGTTCGCCCGTGTCGAGATTTACGTGGGTGGCGATGCAGCGGACGATCGGCTTGAACAGGGTGAGGTCGGCTGAACCGAGCTGGATCTTCTGGCCGACGATCCAGTCGTCTTCGGCCCATGGCTTCAGGCCATCGATGTAGAAGTTGGCGCGGAAGCGGAGCGGATCGATCTCCTGGCCGATCGCCTGTGCGACGGAGCGCACGCTGGCGAGGTTCATGACCGAGACATAGCCCTGCGGATGATCCATGAAACGGTAGTCTTGCGGGCTCTTGAGGACGCGGAGTTTCCCCAAGGCGTCTTCGCCGAGGAAGGCTTGCAGAAAACGCTCAAGCGCGGCGCGGCCGTCTTCGGTGTCGAGACGGGTTACAACGCCGAAGCCGTGCGCGTCGCCGACATGGAAAGCGCCGGTGGCGTCGTCGAGGCGTGTCTTCACGCGGGCGAGCGAGGGGAAGCGGGCCAGCACTGTGAAGCGCTGCTTCGAGATGTGTTTCGGATTTTCCGGGTCGAAGCCGGAGGGACCGACCTCGATGGCGTATTCGCGGTCGTGCGGGAAATAGGCGCCGGCTTCGAGCGTCACTGTGCTCATCGGCTCGGGCGTGAGGCCCTTCACGGGATGGCGATAGATCGAGACAACCGTTGCGCGCATGGGCGCGGCCTACCCTCGCCCGCGATAGGACGCAACGCCGGTGTCGGGGACCCAGAGCGCGTCGGGCGCCTTGCCGGTCTGCCAGAAGACGTCGATGGGCATGCCGCCGCGCGGATACCAGTAGCCGGCGATGCGCAGCCAGGTTGGGCTGAGCGTGTCGGCGAGGCGCTTGCCAATCGAGACGGTGCAGTCTTCGTGGAAGGCGCCGTGATTGCGGAACGACGTGAGGTAGAGCTTCAGGCTCTTGCTCTCGACGATCCATTCGCCCGGCACGTAGTCGATGACGAGGTGGGCGAAGTCGGGCTGGCCGGTGACCGGGCAGAGCGACGTGAATTCGGGCGCGGTGAAGCGCGCGAGATAGAGCGTGCCCGGGTGAGGATTTGCCACGCGTTCAAGCACAGCCTGGTCAGGTGATGCCGGTTGGGGCGCCTGTCCGCCGAGCTGTGTCAGTCCTGAAGGATTTGAAGGTGAATTCATGCCGCCAGATGGCGCCAGTGCGCGCTTTCGGCAATAGGGCGCGCTCGATTCGTGACCGGCGTGATCGATTCTTCCCTGAACTGCTTGCAATGAAGCGCTACGCCACACGCCGTCGGGGCGAGTTGCCGCATATGCGTTGCCCGAAAATCAGGCGATTGCCCCAACGGCTGTCATGAAATTGTGCGGTTGCGAAGGCGTGTAGGCAGGTTTGGTTGATCTGCTTCCAGTGTGCTCTCGCCAATCGCCAAGAAGGACGCCGAGGACGGGTGCGTGCCCCAACGCATTCTGCCTGCCAAAGCCGCGTCTGCGGGTCGGTTCAACGTGAGGGGAAAAGGACAATTATAATGCGCAACCTCTTGGTATTCGGATTTATCGCGGCGGCCGCAGCTGCGCCTGCCTTCGCTCAAGAAGTCACGGTTTCGGGCAACGTCGCCCTGGCGACCGACTACGCCTTCCGCGGCGTCTCGCAATCGGACGGCCCCGCTGTCCAGGGCGGCTTCGACGTCGCTTTCGGTGACTCGGGCCTCTACGCTGGCACCTGGGCGTCCAACATCAACTTCGGCGGCGGTTCGGACCTCGAACTCGACGTTTACGGCGGCTACAAGTTCGCCCTCGGCGGCGTGGCGATGGATGTCGGCGTCCTCGGCTACCTCTACCCGAACGCGCAGGATGACGGCGCTGAGCTCGATTACTGGGAAGTCTACGCCAAACCGTCGATCGCTCTCACCGAGCAGTTCACGCTGGGCGCCGGCATCTACTACTCGCCGGAATTCACCGGTGAGTCGGGCGACGGCCTCTATTACGAAGTGAACGGCGCATTCGCGGTCAGCCCCGAGCTGGCTCTGTCGGGCGCGGTTGGCAAGCAATCGGTCGACACCGACGGCTTCTTCGCCGGTGAAGACGAATACACCACCTGGAACGTCGGCGGCACCTACTCCGCCTTCGGCCTCGGCTTCGACCTGCGCTACCACGGCACGGACGTGGACGATGTCTCGATCTACGACGATCGCGTCATCTTCTCGGTCAAGAAAGCCCTCTAGTTCGGCTCCGGCATGGACGTCAGGTCCGGCCGGAACTGAAATAATGGTTGCCTGACGGCATGACCGTCGGAAACAGTAGAGCCGTC
>CALMWO010000486.1 GCA_937873805.1 uncultured Hyphomonadaceae bacterium | reverse complement strand
CCTCGGCGCGCGTCTTCACGCGGAACATCGGCCCCGCGACCAGCACCGCGAAGTGTCGGTGCGGCAGGTCCCGCGGCCGCGCCACGCCGCCGGGGTCGGCGGGGTGGACGCGGCATGTGCTCAACTGCACATACATGAAGGACCCCCTTCTGCAGACGAACTATATCGACATGACGGGCAAGACGCTGCGCGTCGTCGAGACGACCGACGCCGAGCCGAAAACAAACTACGCCGGCTCCGTCGTGGCGGAGATGGGCAAGATCCTCTGCAACCCTCGCTGGGGCTTTGACGGCCCCCGCCTGACAAGCCTCGACAAGGCGCTGAAGGACGGCCGCGCAACATCGGCGCCAGGCGCCGTGATGATCACGAACGCAGAAACACTGGAGTGGCGGCTGGTCGGCGTGACCGACAAGAGCGCCACGGCCTGGGCGGACGCCAAGGCGCCGGCACGAGACAAGTGGCCACTCATTCATGTGATGGTGCGCTACCGAGAGGACGTTCCGAAGGAGACTTTCTCCGGCGCCAGACAACCACTGCGCATGCTTACGATCGCACTGAATCTCAATTGTGCCGCCGGCGAAACGCAGCGTGGTTTGATGCGCTACTATACGGCGACCGGCGCCATCGCGGGTCAGGCTTCCATATCGCCGGCATGGGAGGCGTTCTCGAACTACCCCGAGGCCGAGGCCGCTGTGAAGCAGGCGTGCAAGACCAGCCCCACAACCGGCGAGACCTTCAGCGGCAACATGACAGCGACGGTGAACTGGCTGCAGTCGAAACTGACGCCGTAAGTCCCGCTACTCGTTCACCCACGGCGCGGCCTTCGACACATCCGCGCCTATGGCGGTGTAGTAAAGCTTCTGCACGCCGCGCGTGATCGGTCCCGGCTTGCCGCTGCCCAGCTTCACGCCGTCGATCTCGGTCACGGGTGTGACAAGGCCAGTTGCGGCGGTAACGAAAGCTTCGGCGGCGTTCTTTGCTTCTTCCAACGTGAAGCTGCGTTCGGTGATCTTGCGACCTTGCTGACCCAGTGAATCAAAGAGCGCATGCCGGGTGATGCCCGCAAGGATCATGTTGGAGAGCGCGCGCGTGATGATCTCGCCTTCCGTCGTGACAATCCACGCATTGGAGGAAGCGCCTTCGGTTACGAAACCATCGGGCGCGACCAGCCAGGCGTCATCAACGCCCTGCGCCTTCGCTTCTGTCTTGGCCAGCGCCTGCGCGAGAAGGCCGACCGATTTGATGTCGCGGCGTGACCAGCGGATGTCAGGCACGCTGATGACGCGAGTTCCATTGCGGGCGGCGAGCGTATCGATCAGCGGGCGGCTTTCGGCGTAGGCAAAGCAGGTGAGCTTCGGCTTGTCCGGGGCGACGAAATCGCGCGCGCCGTATGCGCCGCGCGTAACCTGCAGATAGACATATCCTTCGGTGATGCCGTTGTCGGTCGCGAGGCGGCGGTGAACTTCCTCAAGCTCCTTGCGATCCGGCATCGTGCCGAACTTCAGCTCGCGCAGCGAACGCTCGAGCCGGTCGAGGTGGCGTTCCATGTCCACCGTCCGGCCATTGTAGATCGCGGTTACTTCATAGACGCCATCGGCAAACAGGAAGCCGCGATCGAAAGGCGAGATTTTAGCCTCCTCGGCCGCCACATAGACGCCGTTCACCCACGCCTGCCGCGTCATTTAATGTCTCCTGCCGCACGTCCGCCCAAATCAGGGACAACGGTCTCTGCGCCAGCCGGGCATCTGTCCAGACCCGACGGCTCGTTCAGGAAACAGATTGGGGGAAACAGTCATGAGCCTTCCGCTTCGGCCCGTTATCGGATTCAGCGCAGCCTCTTTGACCATGGCGCTGGTCGCCATCGCCGGAATCACCGCACCGACCGCAAAAACCGCATTGCACGCTTCTGCTGAATGCCCCGCGCCTCGCCAGGCGCCCATACCCGTACGTGCGTTGCCTGAGGCAGAACGTCCCGCCTGACCGCCTTCCTGCGCCGAAGCCTTGCGGCAACAGGGTTGGCCCCTCTATTGCAGTGCAACAAGATTGCTTGCAATCCGTCCGGTCCTTGGACAATGTGACGCCCGTTTACAGGCCCCTGGCCTCCGGCGCGCGGAGTCTGAGCTGGAAAAAAGGCCGTGAAACAAGGCGCGGGGAGTTTATAAAGTGGCTGACGGCGTTCGTGCTCGTGAAGTGAAAGACCTCTACGCAGTGGGCGAGATTCCGCCCGACTTCCACGTGCCCAAGAACATGCACGCCTGGGCGATCCGCCGCGAGCGTCAGGGCCGCCCCAAACAGGCGATGCAACTCGAGGTCGTCCCGACCCCGGAGATCGCCTCGGACGAAGTCCTCGTTCTCGTGATGGCGGCCGGCGTCAACTACAACGGCATCTGGGCCGGCCTCGGCGAGCCCGTGTCGATGTTCGACGTTCACAAGCAACCCTATCACGTCGCCGGATCTGATGCCTCGGGCATCGTCTGGGCCGTTGGCAGCCGCGTGAAGCGCTGGAAGCCGGGCGATGAAGTCGTCATCCACTGCAACCAGGACGATGGCGACGACGAAGAGTGCAACGGCGGCGACCCGATGTTCTCGCCGACCCAGCGCATCTGGGGCTACGAGACGCCGGATGGCTCGTTCGGCCAGTTCTGCCGCGTTCAATCGCGCCAGCTGATGGAACGCCCCAAGCACCTGACCTGGGAAGAGTCGGCCTGCTACACCCTGACCCTCGCAACCGCCTACCGCATGCTGTTCGGCCACCGTCCGCACGTGCTGCGTCCGGGCCAGAACGTTCTGATCTGGGGCGCTTCGGGCGGCCTCGGCTCATACGCAGTCCAGCTGTGCGCCGTGGCCGGCGCCAACGCGATCGGCGTCATCTCGGATGACTCGAAAGCCGACTTCGTGCTGTCGATGGGCGCGAAAGCGGTCATCAACCGCAACAACTTCAAGTGCTGGGGCCAGCTCCCGAAAGTGAACTCGCCCGAGTTCAACGACTACATGAAGGAAGCCCGCAAGTTCGGCAAAGCCATCTGGCAGGTTACCGGCAACAAGGACGTGGACATCGTGTTCGAACACCCGGGCGAAGCCACGATGCCGACCTCGGTGTTCGTCGTGAAGCGCGGCGGCATGGTCGTCATCTGCGCCGGCACCACCGGCTTCAACCTGACGATGGACGCCCGCTTCCTGTGGATGCGCCAGAAGCGCGTTCAGGGTTCGCACTTCGCCAACCTGCTGCAAGCCAGCCAGGCCAACCAGCTGATGCTGGAGCGCCGCCTCGACCCGTGCATGTCGGAAGTGTTCCCGTTCGCAGACATTCCGGAAGCGCACGAGAAGATGCTCGACAACAAGCACCTGCCCGGAAACATGGCCGTGCTGGTGACGTCGCCGAAGCCGGGCCTGCGCACGGTCGAAGACGTGCTGGAAGCCGGCCCGACCAAGAAGTAGGTCGTTTTCCGACCACTTCAGCTACCTTGGTGTCTCTAGGTATTGCGCCTTTGGCGCACTATGTTGCGTGCTGTCAGGCACACAGCACCCGAGGAGCCATCCCATGATCACAGAGCGCGCAGTTCTCGCTGGCGGCTGTTTCTGGGGCATGCAGGACCTGATCCGTAAGAAGCCGGGCGTCATCTCGACCCGCGTCGGTTATTCCGGCGGCGACGTGAAGAACGCCACCTACCGCAACCACGGCACGCACGCCGAGGCGATCGAGATCATCTTCGATCCGGCCAAATGGTCGTACCGCGACCTGCTGGAGTTCTTCTTCCAGATCCACGACCCGTCGACGAAGAACCGCCAGGGCAATGACGTGGGGCTAAGCTATCGCTCGGCAATCTATTTCGAGAGCGAAGAGCAGAAGCGCGTGGCGCTGGACACCATCGCCGACGTCGATGCGTCCGGCCTGTGGCCCGGCAAGGTCGTGACGGAAGTCCAGCCAGTCAGCGACTTCTGGGAAGCCGAGCCCGAACACCAGGATTATCTGGAGCGCATTCCCAACGGGTATACCTGTCACTTCGCCCGGCCCGGCTGGAAACTTCCAAAGCGTGGGCAGGCGGCTGCGGAGTAACGTCCCGCGTCAGTCGTCATCGAGCGATGCGAAGGGCCCATCCTCGTCGTCATCCGGTTCGAGATCTTCTTCTTCCTCGTCGTCGCCGTCATCGGCTTCGCCATACCATGCCGCTTCGTCTTCGACCGGCTTCGGCAGGCGGTCCTCCAGCGTGTCTGCGAGCGTGCCGGGCCTCAGCTCGTCCGGCGCCTCGATCACCCATGAGAGAAACTCCTCCGGCCCGCCATTGAGATAGGGCGGCGGAGAGACAGGCTTGAACGTGCTGGCAAGACGCTCCTCGATCGAAAGATAGTTCAGCACGGCGCCAAGCTCCTGCACCGTGTGCCAGGCGAGATCGTGATCGATGTCGATCGAGAATTTCACCCACCAGGTATTGTCGTCCCGACCGAAGCCAAAGCCGCGCGAGGGCGTGTCGTTGATATCGACAGCAGGCAGGCGAGCAAGAAAGTCGATCAGCTTGCCGAATTTCGGATGATGGGCGTCCGCCATGCTCCCCCCCGCTCTCATTCCCCACGCGTGACGTTGACCTTGCCCTGATCCGCGCCTTTGCTCCAGCAAAACAAGAGGAAACGTGCATGGCGCTGACGTGGAAAAAGGGGCGCGGGAAGATGGGCCCGATCGCGCCGCTGATCGGGCGCTGGAAGACCGCCGCAGAAACGCCGATGGGGCCAGTGGCCTGCATCCGCGACTACCAGAAATTCGGCGAGGGTTACGTGAAGCTCGAGGCCGAATGGACGTTCAGGGGAGCGGGTGCGAAGTCCTATCGCGAGGTCGCCCTGTTCGGGCCGGATGCGGACGGCCTCCTCATGTTCTGGTCGTACACGAATGACGGGAAGAAGAGTTCGGGGCGCCTGGCTGACGCCACGGACATTCATCCGCAGGCCGTGTGCTTCGAGGCGCAAATGGACGCAGGACTGGCCCGGCAGGTGTTCTGGCCCGATGAAAAGGCCGGAATGCACTGGGTTGTCGAAGCGCGCACGAAAAAGGGATGGAGCCGGATGGCCGCCCACCACTACCGGGCGGTCTGACGAAGCGGTATGAATCACGCAACTAGACACCCATAAGACTGCATTCGAGGAGACGACCCCATGCGCCTGACCCTGCTTGCTGCCTCCGCGCTCGCCTTTGCCGCGTGCAGCGAATCCAAGCCTGCCGAACCGGCAGTCGCCGAAACGCCGGCAGCCGAAACGCCCGCGCCCGCTCACGACATGTCGACCATGGACGACACGATGAAGTCGGCTGACGCGACGGACGACGCCAACACCGCAGAGACGGCTGACGGCTTCACCTTCCACACAATCGGCGGCAAGGTCGAAAGCGTGCATCTGCCGACAGCGGCCGGCGTCACCTGGACGGCCTCCACGACTGACGGCGAGTATGTCCAGATCGGCGAGGCCAAGGACGAGACGATGCCGGATGGCTCCACCCATCACGTCGTGAAGGTCACGCCGCTGAAGTCGACCGCCGGCGCCGTGGTGAAATTCGAGAAGCGCCAGGGCGATGCGACGACGCCCGTAACTGAGACGCGCAACATCACCTTCATGGTTCACTAGACACAAGGGAAAGGGCGCGGTTTGCACCGCGCCCTCCGCCTTCCAGCCCAGTCTCATTAGTCAGTCTTGATTGTTATTGGCCCGGAGCCGAGGCAGGCGCCGAGGTCTTGGCTTCCGCCCATTTCGAGAACTCCGCCTTGGAGAGCGACTTGCTCTTGTGGGCGTCGTACTTGTCGAAATCGGCTTGCGTCACCTTCGCATCCGCGACCTGAACTTCGGCCAGCGTGAGCGCACCGTCCTTGTCTGCGTCATGCTTGGCGAACTTGTCCTGCGTCGCGGTCTGCGGCGCCGGAGCCTGCGTGGTCACTTGCGCCAGCGGGGCGCGCTGAAGGCGATCAGCGTGGCGGAAGCGAGAATGATCTTCATCATGGGGGTCAGGTTCCTCTACTGGTGCTCTGTTTTTGTGGTCAGAGGCGCTACGAGCTTGCGCGCCCCTTGCGAACCCAACGGAGTTCCGCAGAGGTGGTTTCAGGTTCCACGCTGAACAATGAGTCATG
>CALMWO010000485.1 GCA_937873805.1 uncultured Hyphomonadaceae bacterium | reverse complement strand
GCTAGGCGCGCTCGGCCTTCTTCACATCGGTCCAGAGAGCTTCCTGTTCGTCCAGCGTGAGGCTGGCGAAGTCCTGTCCCCGTTCCCGGGCCAGCTCTTCCATACCTGAAAATCGTTTCACAAACTTTGCGTTCGCATTGCGAAGTGCCTCTTCCGGATCGACCGACAGCTTCCGGCAGAGATTGGCCACCACGAACAGCATGTCGCCAAGTTCCTCGGCGATATGGGCCTGGTCCTTCACCGGAGCCGCGATCGCCTCCTCAAGCTCGCCAATCTCCTCTTGAAGCTTATCTAGAACCGGCCCAGCCGATGGCCAATCGAATCCGACCCGCCCAGCCCGCTTGGCCAGCTTCTCCGCCCGCATCAGCGCCGGTAGCGCCAGCGCAACGCCGTCCAGCGCGCTAGCCGGGCCGTCCTTGGCCTGCTCAGCTTTCCTGGCTCGCTCGGCAGCTTTCATGACCTCCCAGGCGCCGGTCTGGGCATCCGCGCTGTGGATAACTTTGTCGCCAAACACATGCGGGTGCCGATCGATCATCTTGTCGACCAGTGACCGCACCACGTCGTCGATGGTGAAGTGTCCGGCTTCCTCGGCCATGCGCGCATGGAAGACCGACTGGAATAGCAGATCGCCCAGTTCGCCCTTCAGCTCCCCCATGTCGTTGCGCTCGATCGCGTCGGCGACCTCGTAGGCTTCCTCGATCGTATATGGCGCGATCGTCGCGAAAGTCTGCTCGATGTCCCATGGGCATCCGGTCCCGGGCGTCCTCAGCCGGGCCATTAACGTCACCAGATCGCGCCATGGGTCTCCCGATGAGGGGAGGGAGCGGTCCCCGTCCTGGCTCGAAGCCGGGTCGACGCCGGCGCCGGATTTCGTCGCGGCCGGATCAGCCATCGCTCAAACCCCCATATAGCCAAGTCGCATAATCAACATTATGGGCAATATTGTTTGGACTGAAATCAAGCATTTGGCGTGATTTCCAGCTCGAGTCCGTCATAGGCGGGCTCGACGCCCGCCGGCAGCTCTGCCCTGAGCGTCTGGTAGTCCAGATCGACATGCAGGTTCGTCAGCACCGATCGGCGCGGCTTGATCCGGTCGATCCAGCCAAGCGCCTGCGAAACGCTCGCATGCGTCGGATGGGCCGTGTAGCGCAACGCATCGACCACGAACGTGTCGAGCCCGCCGAGCCGCTCCAGCGTCTCCTCAGGCAGCCTGACTACGTCATTGCAATAGGCAAACGTTCCGATCCGGAAGCCCAGCGACGGAATGCTCCCATGGTCCTGACCCAGCGGTAAGATATCCACAGCGCCGCCGGCGCCGTCGATGCGGATCACCTGCCCGATTTCCAGATCCACCTTCTTGTCCAGGATCGCCGGATACGCACCGGCTCCGTCGAAGCAGTAATCGAACCGCCGGCCGACAATGTCAGCCGTCACCTGGTCCATGTGGACCGGCATCCGCTTGCGATGGCGAATGACCAGCGCCCGAAGGTCATCGATCCCATGACACTGGTCCGCGTGCTCATGGGTAAGCAGCACAGCATCGAGCCGGTCGATCCGGGCGGCCAGCAGCTGGTCGCGCATGTCCGGCGCCGTGTCGATCAGGATCAGCGTTGGCTGGGTCGCGCCAGGCGCCCAGGAGCGCACAAGGATCGAACAGCGGGATCGGCGGTTGCGCGGCTCGGCCGGATCACAGACGCCCCAGTCATTGCCGATACGCGGAACGCCGCCAGACGACCCGCACCCAAGGATGCGGACCTGCAACCTGCCCTTTGGTCCGGCCGCGCTCATGCCGGCCTCTGGAACAGCTTGATGGCGTTGGCCGTGGTCAGACGAGCCGCCTCCTCGAAGCTCAGGCCCCGATGATCCGCGAAGGCCCGACAAACGTCCACCAGATAGGCGGGCTCGTTGCGCCGTCCGCGATACGGGATCGGCGCGAGATACGGACAGTCGGTTTCGAGAATGATCTGTTCGAGCGGCACCTTGGCGGTCACGTCGCGAACGTCGGTCGCGCCCTTGAACGACAGAATGCCCGAAACTGAAAAGCTGGCGCCCAGATCCATCGCGCGCTGGGCCAGTCGCGCGCCGCTCGTGTAGCAATGCATCAGTATGCGAAACGGGCCACGCTTGAATTCGCGCTCCAGAATGTCGCCCGTGAGGTCATCGGCCTCGCGCGTATGGACGACCAGCAGCAGCCCAGTTTCGCGCGCAGCGTGGATGTGTTCGACGAAGCTGCGCTCCTGCAGAACGATATCGCTGTATCCGTAGTGCTGATCGAGCCCGGTTTCGCCAATGCCGACCACCTTCGGATGGCGAGCCTCATTCACAAGCACTTCCGCTTCAAGCGACCAGTAGTCCTTCGCATAGTGCGGATGAACCCCCACCGTGCATTGAATGTCGTCGTTCGCTTCAGCGATCGCGCGCACGGCCGGATAGCGATCAAGCCGGTCGCAGATCGTGACAAAGCGCGTGACCCCGGCGGCGCGAGCACGCGCGAGAATGTCTTCCACTTCGCCAGCGAATTGCCCCGCATGCAGATGGACGTGCGTGTCGAACAGCATGGTCAGGCGTCCGTGCGCGCGAGGCGCGCGACCCGCGACAGCGCGGCGGCGATCGTCTGTGCGCGATCCTGGTTCAGCGCCTGCGCCTCTGCATCGATACGCATGACGTCGAGCGCAGCTGAAGCCCAGTCGCCAGCGATCACAGGATCGGCTTCGCGCATGGCGCGCTTCTGCAGGCTGACACGCAACGACTCCATTGCCGCCGCCATCGATGCGTCGCTCTTGGCTGCTTGCGAAAGCGCCGCGTGAAGGCTGCGCGCATCGGAGCCCGCAAGACTGCGCACGGCATTGGAAGTTGCGTCCGCAGCTGCGCCGGCATCAGCGCTTTCCAGTTCCAGTGCGCGCCCAGGGCGTCCAGGCGCTATCCGCGCCACCTCATCAGCCCGCGCGCCAGTAACGCCAGCCTGTGCAAGCGCCGACATCGTCTCGTGCTCACCAAGCGCGCCACACCGCAACACGCGGCAACGACTGCGCACAGTCGGCAACAACAACTGTTCGCCGTGCGAGATCAGGAACAGAACAGCGCGACTTGGCGGCTCTTCAAGCGTTTTGAGGATCGCGTTTTCGCCATGCCGATTCATCTCGTCCACGGCATCAATGATCGCAACTCGCCATCCACCCATGGCGGGACGCATCGAGAAGAATTCCGAAAGCTCACGCACGCTGTCGACCGGAATTTCGGACTTCTGCTTACCCTTGTCGTCGATGGGCCGCCGCACGATGCGCAGATCGGGATGACTCCCGGCGATCACTAGCCTTCCGACAGGAGTTTCGGCGTTCGCTGA
>CALMWO010000484.1 GCA_937873805.1 uncultured Hyphomonadaceae bacterium | reverse complement strand
CTCGATGCCGAGCTTGGCCGTGAGTTCCTTGGCTTTGGCGGGGCCAATGCCGTGAATGTAGGTCAACGCGACTTCGACGCGCTTTGCGGTCGGAAGGTTCACGCCTGCGATACGGGCCAATTGGCTCTCCTGAACGTCCGCCCATTTCCGAGGAAAAGGCTCTGAAAACTCATCCGAAATGCTAGCGCGACGGACATACCAGCGCTGCGCCCAAAACGGCGCGGCGAAGCATTAGGCCCATCGCGGAAGTCGCCGTTATAGAGAGGTAACTTCCACCGTCAACCGCTTATTTCCTTTTCATTTTCGCCCATTTCCGCTGCGGTTGCGGGAGGCGTTTAGGCGCAGATTCCGTTACGCTTTTTAACGTTTGGCGGCATCCAGAATGCCGGCGATCGAGGCCGAAACGGCATCAACCTGGGCCATTCCATCAATCTCGGTCAGCTTCCCCTGCCCTTTGTAGACTTCGACCAGGGGGGCTGTTTGGGTATTGTAAGCGACCAGGCGCTTCTTGAAGGCTTCCGGATTGTCGTCCGCACGGCCTTCGGCTTCGAAACGCTTGGTTACGCGGGCGATCAGGGCTTCTTCGTCCACTTTCAGGCGGATGACCGAATCGACCTTCTGGCCTCGCCCGGCGAGAGAATCGTCCAGCGCCTTGGCCTGGGGAATCGTGCGGGGAAAGCCGTCGAAGATGAAACCCGTAGCCTTGGGATTCTTGTCGAGCTGCTCTTCGATGAGGGCGATCACGACCTCATCGGAGACGAGCGAGCCCGAATCCATGATTGCGGCAACCCGTTTGCCAAGCTCTGACCCCGAGGAGCGGGCCGCGCGCAGCATGTCGCCTGTCGACAGCTGCACATAGCCCCGCTCGGCGACGAGCTTCTTGGCCTGGGTTCCCTTGCCGGCTGCTGGCGGGCCGAACAGGATCAGGTTCACTTCTTCTTACCCCCCAACCTCGCCCGCTTGATCATGCCTTCGTACTGGTGGCCGATCAGATGCGACTGGATCTGTGCAACGGTATCCATGGTGACGGACACGACAATCAGCAGCGATGTGCCGCCGATATAGAATCTGCCCGTCAGGGGATTGTTTCGCAGGAGTTCCGGCAGCACGCAAACCGCAGCGATGTAGACCGAACCGATCACTGTCAGGCGCGTCAGGACGTAGTCGAAGTATTCGGCGGTCCGCTTGCCCGGACGGTAGCCCGGAATGAAGCCGCCATACTTGCGGAGGTTTTCCGCCGTCTCTTCGGCGTTGAACACGATGCCGGTGTAGAAGAAGCAGAAGAAGATGATCAGCGCCGCGAACAGCACGACGTGCAGCGGCTGGCCAACGCCGAGATAGGCGTTGATGAAGCCAAGCGTTTCGCCCCACCAGCCGGCCTGAGCGGAGGCGCCGCCAGCGGCGTTCATGCTCGCCATGGTCTGCGGCAGCATCAGCAGCGACGAAGCGAAGATCGGCGGGATGACGCCGGCCGAGTTCACCTTCAGCGGCAGGAACGACGATTCGCCGCCCACCATCCGGTTACCCTGCTGACGCTTTGGATACTGTATCAGCAGCCTTCGTTGCGATCGCTCGATGAAGACAATGAACAGCACCATCATGATCGACAGCGCGGTGATCGCGAGGATGACGGTGAAGTCGATCGAGCCCTGATAGAGCTGCTGCCAGGTCTGAACGATATAGTTCGGCAGCTCGGCCACGATGCCGGCGAAGATGATCAGCGAGATACCGTTGCCGACGCCGCGCGCAGTCACCTGCTCGCCCAGCCACATCAGGAACACGGTGCCGCCAACCAGCGTCACGACGGTCGATGTCAGGAAGTAGATGCCCGGATCCAGCGCGGCGGACGTGCCGTCTGACTGAACCGTGTTCAGTGACGTCGCCACCATGAACGCCTGCGCGAGCGCGAGGAGGACAGTGAGATAGCGCGTATACTGGTTGATCTGCTTGCGACCCGACTCGCCTTCCTTCTTCAGACGCTCAAGCGCCGGAACGGCTGTGGTCAGGATCTGAACGATGATCGAAGCAGAAATGTACGGCATCACGTTTAGCGCGAAGATCGCCATACGCTCGACGGCGCCGCCGGAGAAGGTATTCCACATGCCGAGGATACCCTCGGACGCCTTGCCGAACTGGGCGGCGTAGACGGCGGTGTCGATGCCGGGAATCGGAACCTGCGTGCCGATCCGGTAAACGATCAGCGCGATCAGCGTGAACCAGATACGAGCCTGCAGCTCCTTGGCCTTGCCGAAGGTCGAAAACGAAATATTGCGAGCAAGCTGCTCGGCCGCGGATACCATTAAGCCCGCCTCCCAGATCGCGGCCCTAAGAGCCGCCGGGGTGGCGGGCTCAGAACACGCGGGCGCCCGCCCTGAATCAGGGCAGGCCTACTCGGCAGCCTCAACGGCGACCGGCTTCGTCACAGTAACCCTGCCGCCGGCTTTTTCCACCGCTTCGATCGCGGCTTTCGAGGCGCCGTACACGACCAGCTCAACTTTGGAGGTCAGCTCGCCCTTTGCAAGGAGGCGAACGCCGTCCTTGGTGCGACGCACCACACCAGCGGCCTTGAGAGCCTCAGCGTCGATCGGCTTCTTGATGTCGAGTTTGCCCGCCTGGACGAACTCTTCGATCTTGCCGAGGTTGACCTCAGCAAAGCTCTTTGCGCCGTGGGGCGTGAAGCCGCGCTTCGGCAGACGCATGTAGATCGGCATCTGGCCGCCTTCGAAGCCGTTCACGGCGACGCCGCGGCGTGCCTTCTGGCCCTTGACGCCGCGACCGGCCGTCTTGCCCTTACCCGAGCCGACGCCCAGGCCAACGCGCATCCGCTTCTTGCGGGCGCCTTCTTTGTCGGAGATCTGGTTCAGTTTCATCTTAACGCTCCAGACTGACCTGCCCTAACGGGCGACCAGCGAATTCTAGTCTTTCACGACTTCGACAAGGTGCGCGACCTTGGCAATCATGCCGCGAATGGAAGGTGTGTCCTCAAGCTCGCGCTCGCGCTGAACCTTGTTGAGGCCGAGCCCGACCAGCGTCGCACGCTGCGAAGCTTCGCGGCGCTGCGGGCTCTTAACCTGCTTCACGCGGAGGGTTTTCTTGGCAGCCATGTCGACCGTCTCCTACCTTACGCTACTTCAGCGTTGCCCGAGCCGTCGGTACGGCGGGCGATAATGTCCTGCACCTTCAGGCCGCGCTTGGACGCGATCTGACGGGGCGAAGCCTGGCGCTTGAGCGCGTCGACCGTGGCGCGGACCATGTTGTACGGGTTCGAAGAACCCGTCGACTTGGCGACGACGTCACGGATACCGAGCACGTCGAACACAGCGCGCATCGGACCACCGGCGATCACGCCCGTACCGGCCGGAGCCGAACGCATGATGACCTTGCCAGCGCCCCAACGACCGTGGGTGTCGTGGTGAAGCGTGCGGCCTTCGCGAAGCGGAACGCGAACCATCGACTTCTTGGCTTCTTCGGTTGCCTTGCGGATCGCCTCGGGAACCTCACGGGCCTTGCCGTGACCGTAACCGATGCGGCCCTTCTGGTCGCCGACGACCACGAGAGCAGCGAACGCGAAGTTCTTACCGCCCTTCACGACCTTGGCGACACGGTTGATCGCAACCAGCTTGTCGACAATTTCGGACTGTTCACGGTCGTCTTCGCGGCCTTTACGGCCACCACGATCGCCACGTTCGCCTCGTTCAC
>CALMWO010000483.1 GCA_937873805.1 uncultured Hyphomonadaceae bacterium | reverse complement strand
GGCGCTTCGGGTAGCCCCGTCAACCGCCAGAAAGTCGCTGTTTACAGGCCTTTGTGTACAGGCCGCGAGCCGAGACCGAGCGTCCCTGCCCTACCCCTGCTTCCGCCTAGTCGAGTTTGGCGACGACGAGGGCTTTCGTGCCTACTGCGCTGAGGCGCGCCTGAGCCTGTTCAGCCTGGTCGCGTGAAGCCCATGGCCCGACCATCACGCGGTAGAATTCCGTGCCATTGACCTGAACCGCCGCGATAGAGACGGCGCCGGCCGAACGCAACTCGTTGCGGAGAGCGTTGGCATTGCCCAGATCGGCAAACGAACCGGCTTGGAGGAAGAAGCCGCGAGCTTCAGCCGCGCCAACAATCGGGGCCGGCGGGGCAATCACGGCGGCAATCGGCTCGGCGCGCACGGCGAGCTTCTGCGAAACCGGCTGAAGCGGGGTGGCGTTGGCTTCGGCAGGGGCAGGTCCAACATACTGGACGCGAACCTTGGCCGTGCCTTTGCCGTGCAGGTCGAGCGCTGCGCCCGCCGCTTTCGACAGGTCGATCAGGCGATCGTCAACGAACGGGCCGCGGTCATTGAGGCGCACAACCACCGTCTTGCCGTTCTCGAGATTGGTGACACGCACCAGCGACGGGATCGGCAGGGTCGGGTGAGCCGCCGTCATCGCCATTTCGTCAAACACTTCGCCGGAGGCGGAGTCCTTGCCGTGGAAGGTCGGGCCGTACCACGAAGCAATACCGACTTCATCATAGTTGGGTTCGTAGGTCGGCACATACCATTTGCCCGCCACTTGATAGGGAGGGCCAGCGTAAGGCTGGGCGAACGTGGTCGCCGAAGCCAGTTCGCGCGACGCTTCAACGCGCGAGACAGAAGACATCGGAGCCGGGCCAAAGCTGGCTTTCACCGTGCCGGCGCGCAGGTCGAAAGCATCAGCCGGGTTCGGCGAATTCTCAAAAGTCGGAATAGGGGCATGCGGCGCAACGGCGATCGGCATGCCTTCAGCGCGGTTTTCCAGCCGCACGGTCGGGGTAGAAGCCTGAGCTGACGATTTATAGACGATTGGCGCGCGGGTCTGGGCCCACGACGTTTCAACTCCGCCAACGGTGAAAACCGCCGCCAGAATAGCCGCACCCGTGACCAAACGCGCGCTGATACCAACGCGAGGCTTGCCAACGCCCACCATCACCACATCCCTTACTGAGATCGGACTTTAGGGTTTCCCGCGATCCGAGCCGCTCTACTGGCGACAGGGCGGACCATAGCCACGCGCCGGTTTCGGCCCGTAAACCAAGATCCGTCGAATTTTCAGCAATCTGGACGGGTTCGGGCCAATCCTTACCGGCAACCGCGCAATTCGCGGCTCTTGGCCGGCGCCAACGCTGAAAATTCCCGAAATCGCGCCATACCCTGCTCGCCATACCCGTGCGGCGGCTTGGCCCGCATAAACCATTTTCTTTGCCGCCAATCGCGAATACATGGTCCGCGCGGGAGAGGTGGCCGAGTGGTTTAAGGCAACGGTCTTGAAAACCGTCGTAGGGGAAACTCTACCGTGGGTTCGAATCCCACCCTCTCCGCCACCCTGCGCCCTTCGGGCTTCGGGTGGCAGGCCACACCTACAGGGGAACGCCGCAGGCATGTGGTTCGAGAACGTCGGCACATTCATCGACTTCGGATTCCAGCACATTATCCCGCAGGGGCTGGATCACGTTCTGTTTGTCGTCGCGCTTTATCTCAACGCGCGCGGCTGGCGCTCGCTGATCCTGCAGGTCACCACCTTCACGGTCGCGCACACCATAACGCTCGGCCTCGCCGCCACCGGAATCGTCCAGAGCCCGGGCGAAATCGTCGAGCCGCTGATCGCTATCTCGATCGTCGCCCTCGCGGTCGAGGCCATCGTCTTCAAGCGCGCCAACATCTGGCGCCTGCCCGTGATCTTCGCGTTCGGCCTGCTGCATGGCCTCGGCTTCGGCTCTGTCATGAAGGTTTATCTCGAGAACGCAGACCTCTCCGCCGGCCTCGTCGGGATCACCCTCGGCGTCGAAGCTGGCCACCTGCTCGTGCTGCTCGCCACAGGCCTAGTCGCCTCAGCCATTCAGCTCGCCCTCAAATCCGCCAGCAAACTCCAACTCTATCGTCCGGCATTCGTCATTCCGGTCGCGGCGGTGATCGCGCTAGTTGGGCTCTACTGGACTCTCCAGCGGATTGGGGCGCTCCCAGAGTAAGGCCGACACCTTACACCGCTGGCGGCTGGGCGGCGTATCAACACGCGCCCTACGGGACGGCAAAAACCAAGCAGACGCGCGCATTTCGAGCCAAAGGGTTACTTGGGACAAGAGCGGTGAGCCGAGCGTAGCGCACTAAGGGGAAATGGTGCCCGGAGCCGGAATTGAACCAGCGACACGCGGATTTTCAATCCGCTGCTCTACCAACTGAGCTATCCGGGCCTACGCCTCGCGGCGAAGAGGCGCGATGTATAGGGAAACGATTATTCCCTGTCCATGCCCTTATGGAGACCTCTTTAGTCCCTGTTTTCAGAGGATTCTGAGCGGCTGGACTGGCCATCCTCGTCTTCCTCGCCGCTCTGGGAGCCGGGGATCGCATATGTCCCCTTCAGCCAGCGCGACAGGTCCACGTCCGCGCAGCGTTTCGAGCAGAACGGGGCATATTTGACGTCCGGGGCCTTGGAGCAGATCGGACAGGCCATGCACGCGCTCCATACTTGCGGTTTGCCCGAACCTTGGGGGCTGGGCGCCCTCGCCTCCGCCTCGATGGCCCAGCGCGCGCCGATTCTGCCTGCTAGCTGGGCCTTCCAGCCGATCGCATCAAGCTCCAGCCACTGGGCGGCCGCAGCCGAAATCCTTGCATGGATTCGCGCGGCGCGGGCGGCTCTGCCCGCCGTCTCGATTTCCCGTAGCGCATCGAGCGCCTCACGCTCGGCTGCCGGGGCCGCCAGCGCGTCGCGCACCGGCCGGATACGCCGGGCGATTGCCGCCTCGCACACGCCGAGCGATGACAGCTCCAGCACATCGCTGACTCGGCCGAGCCGGCCGGTCAGCGCCTGCCGGAAAGCCTCGGCCAGCTTGCGCTGGCTTTTCGCCGCCTGCATGCCGACAAAGTCCACTGCAACCAGCCCGCTTGTGCCGCGCAACGCAATCTGCCGCGCCGCTTCTTCCGCCGCCGCCATGTTGAGGCCCAACGCGAACGCCTCTCCATCGGCGCCCGAAACACGGCCGCCGCTGTCCACGTCAATCACGGTCAGGCCCCGCGTCACATCAATGGCGATATCGCCGCCGCCCTGAAGCTGGTGAATCCGCTGCCCGGCTTCCTCGACCGCCTCATCGAGATGACGGCGCGCATCCACATCCGTGATCGTCTTCTCGATCTCGACGCCGCGCAGGAAAGGATCCCGCTTCGCCACTGCATGGCGCGTAGGCTTTTCGGGGCGGGGCGCTGTTGGCGACATGTCGGCAAGGCTCAGCAGCGGCCCCTTGTCCGCCCAGGCTTCCGACTTCACACGCACCGCCAGCAGCGCGCCTTCGGTCACTGTCGTCGCGCGCGTCGGCTCGATCACGCCGGCCGCCTCAAGGCCAAGGTCAACGAACCAACCGCGATTG
>CALMWO010000482.1 GCA_937873805.1 uncultured Hyphomonadaceae bacterium | reverse complement strand
CCGCAACGCCGCCCCCAACGCACAAGGCCCCGCCGCTCTCGGCGCTGCCGAAGGTGTTCTCTCTGGCGCTCTCGGAAAACTCTTCGCGCTCGCCGAAGCCTATCCAGATCTCAAGGCCAGCCAGAACTTCCTCAACCTGCAGACCGAGCTGTCTTCGATCGAGGACAAGGTCGCCGCCGCGCGCCGCTTCTACAATTCCGCCGTGAACGACTACAACACGGCGATCCAGCAATTCCCCGCCTCGATCATCGCGGGCTCCACCGGCTTCACCTCGCGCGAGATGTTCGATGTGGGCGAGGCCGAACGCGCCCAGATCAACATCGCACCGACGGTGAAGTTCTAGGGTGAGCGTCGCGATCCGGTCCTTCAGGCCCGGAGACGAGGCCGCCTTCCGCGATATCAATCTCGAATGGATCGAGCGCTTCTTCGCGGTCGAACAGAAAGACCGCGACGTTCTCGGCAATCCGAAGAAATACATCCTCGATCCCGGCGGCGCGATCCTGCTTGCCGTAGATGGCGACACGCCGCTCGGCGTCGTCGCGCTGATGGTGATGGGCGAGGGCAGTGTAGAACTCGCCAAGATGGGCGTGCGACCTGAAGCGCAGGGCAAGGGCGCTGGTCGCTTGCTGGTTGCCGGCGCTGTCGCTAAGGCGCGCGAGATGGGCATGCGCCGTGTCTACATCGAAACGAACTCGAAGCTCGGCCCTGCGTTGAAGCTCTATCACGATGCAGGCTTCCAGCCTGTCCGCGAACCGATCCCATCGCCCTACGCCCGCGCCGATGTGCAGCTCGAGCTTTTCCTGGATTGAGCGCGCAGCCGCTGCAGGAACCCTCCCCAGCCAGCCCGCGTTCCCCCGATGCAGTAGCTCCACGATACGCCGGAGCTATGATCGAGGCGCCGTCCTATCCGATGGCGCCTCGAGGCGTGTCGGTTGTTTGTTTGCTCAGATCTCTTCGTCCAGCAGCGGGCGCCAGCCTTCGCCATCGAACACTTCCAGGGGTTGGAAGTCCGCCTTGTAGCCCATCTTGTCCGAGCCGCGCACCCAATAGCCAAGGTACACGTAGGGCAGGCCCAGCTCGCTCGCGAGCCGGATATGATCCAGCACCATGAACGACCCAACGCTGCGGTCCGACAGTTCCGGCCGGAAGAACGAATAGACCATCGACAGCCCGTCGCGCAGCACGTCCGTCAGCGCAGCCGCCTGCAGCGCGCCATCGTCTTCCGCGCCTGGCTCGATCCTGTTGCGGTATTCGAACACCACGGTACGCACCGGGCTGGCATCCACCATCCCCGCATAGTCGCGGATTTCCATCTCCGTCATGCCGCCGCCGGGATGGCGCTCGTTCAGATATTTCTTCAGCAGCCTGAACTGCTCGCGCGTCGCCCGCGCATTGGTCGGCTCACGCTCCAGCATCTCGTTGCGGGCGAGCACGCGCTTCCACCGCTTCGACATCTTGAACGCCGCCACGTCGATCCGCACGGACCGGCACGCGCCGCAAGCCTTGCACGCCGGGCGATAGGCAATCGTCTGCGAGCGCCGAAAACCGGACCGAGTCAGGCTGTCATTGAGGTTGACCGCGCCATCCACCGCCAGATTGGCAAACACCTTCCGCTCCATCTTGCCCGGCAGGTACGGGCAGGGTTGCGGAGATGTCAGGTAGAACTTCATCTTCCGGACGAAGTCCGGCGGGATGATTTCCTTGGTGTCGGCTTCCTTCATGTCGATTCGACTTTAACCGCCGCCGGGGCGGGTGCGCCATAGGGAAAACGCGGCAACTGCTCTGGATCACCTCCCGCTGCGCTTTTCGCGCCAGTGGAGGCGAGCGGGCTCAGAGCTCGTAATCCGAAGGCATAACCGGGGCTTCGGGCATCAAAGTGATGCTGATCCGGCGGTTGGCAGGCAGGTCAGGATCGTCTGGATAAAGGGGTTCGCGGTCGCCCTTGCCAGCCACCTGGAAGATCCGGTCGCTCTCGACCCCGGCCTTCTCTAGGATCCGCCGCGACGCATTGGCCCGGTCGGCCGAAAGGTCCCAGTTGGAATAACCCGAGCGTGACGGCTTCAACGTGTCGGTGTGACCCGAGATGCTGATCCGGTTCGGCAGCTGCTGGATCACCTTCGCCACGGTGTCGAGCAGGCGCTGGGTCCGCGGCAGGGGATCTGCCGACGAGCCCGAGAACATGGCCCGGCCTTCCTGGTCGATCAGCTGTATGTTCAGGCCTTCGTCGTTGTGATCGATGATGATGTTTTTGGACAGTTCGGCATAGTCCGGCAGGTCCTGAAGCGCCTGGCGCAAAGATGC
>CALMWO010000481.1 GCA_937873805.1 uncultured Hyphomonadaceae bacterium | reverse complement strand
CGGCCTGCTGTTTCGACGCGGCCCCCTTCGCAATGCGTTCGGCGTTGGCCTGGAGATTCTCCAGCTCCTTCTCCGACATTTCGGGGATGCGCGCTTCCAGACTCATCGGGATCTCCTGTCGGTGTTGCGTCCGGCAGCCGCCGTCCGACCCACACCGCTGGCGTCCCAGCGCGGCAAATGCAGGCGCTTATCAAGAACGACACTCATGAGATGCGCTCGGCGACGGCCATAATCAAGCGAAAGCGTCGTGAAAACGGCGTTTTCGGCTGTTTGGCCGCGCTGTATTGAGGCTTTTGCCACAGGGCCCGATATGCGCTATAGGGGCCGGATCGAGTTTCGGCCGACGACTTGGCCGCGCTATCCTGCGCACGCTGACGACATCCACCTACACTTGATGCAACCAGGCGGATCGCGTTCGCGCGACCGTCGTCACGTATCGTAAGGAAGACTAACTATGGCTACCGGAACAGTGAAGTGGTTCAACACCACCAAGGGCTACGGCTTCATCCAGCCGGACAACGGCTCGAAGGACGTGTTCGTCCACATCAGCGCGGTGGAAGCCGCCGGCCTCCGCGGCCTCGTCGACGGTCAGAAAATCACCTTCGAAGAGCAAGCTGACAAGCGCTCGGGCAAGATGTCGGCCGTCAACCTCAAGACCGCCTAGAACTGCCCTGCCCGGTTGGCGCGTGCAGCCGCGCCCCGGACAGCAAGAGAAAGGCCGGCCCTCGCGGGTCGGCCTTTTTTGTTTCCGCAGGCTCCCGTCTGCTCCAAACCCTCAGTCCGGCGAACTGCACACCGTGACGCGGTAAGCGCCAAAGCACGAGAACGTCTCGCCGCCTGCAAGCTTCACCATGTGCGAGACAGCCACGACCCAGTCGTGCGATTCCATTTTAGCCACAGCCGGGCGCCCGCCATCCGCGCCATGCTCGCGGCCATAATCGGCCAGCGCCGTCTCCACGCCGTTGCGCATGTCTTCCGGTCGCGGCTTCTGCCAGATCGCAAGCCCGACCAGCACCGCAAGGATGATCCCGACAACAGCGAGGTATCGCCGCATCATGGCTGGGCTGCAGCCTCCGCCGGGCCCACGCACAGGAAGCGCGTGAACGCGCCCCAGCATTGCAGCACGTCGCTGCCGCCCGAACTCATGCGCGACAGCGTGGCCACATAGAAGTCACTGAACGCATACCCGCCGGTCGCCGCATCTGGCCGCGCCACCTTGCCCTGCTGCATCAGCACGCTGGCGACGCCCCGGTGCAGGCCTTCGGTCGGCTTCGTGAAATACCCGCCCGCGCCGATGGCACCGAGAAGCACGACGAGAAACAGGAAGCCCCGCATCGGTATCTCCGTTTGCCCGGCCCACGCCGATTATAGCGCTATTTCGCTTCCGGCTTCGAGCAGAAGAATTGCGCATAGGCGCCAAGGCATTCGAGCACGGTCGAACCACCAGACGTCACCGTGTATTTCGTGGCGACCAGCATGTCCTCGAACTTGGCTTCTCGTGTGATGCCGCCAACGACCGTTTCGATCAGCGCGCCGATACCGTCATTGCCGCTCGCCTTGGCGAACTCGGCGTCGGCGTTCTTCTTCTGCGCCTCCTCGCCCGGCCGCGTGAGAAAGCCTCCCAGTCCGAGCGCGCCCAGAAGCACGAGTATCAGCAGCATTCTCATTTCAGTTTCCTCGACCCGGTTGGACGTCTCGGCTTCGGCGCCGTCTTCATGACAGGCGGAAGCGTTGCTCCCTCCTCCCAAGCCTTCAGCCACTTCTTGGGCGCATTATGGCGCCACTGCCGGTTCAGATACCCGCGCAGCGTCTTCACATCGAGCCGCTTCAGCCGCGCCAGCACATACGGGTAGTTCCGGTAATGGTCGGTGAAGTGGAAGGTCTCGGGGTCCGCCTCGCAAAGGATTTCGCGCTCATCCAGCGGCACCTGCCCCAGAACCACGCTGTCATCCTCCGTCCGCAGGCGCGTCAGGAACTTTCCGAATGCCTTGTAGGCCGGCTGCCCATAGGAGGTGGCGTATTCCGTCTCCGGAAATCCCATCACCACGTCATGAAACTGTTTCGGCCCCATCGCGTTAGCTCTCACCCCCGGACACACGCCCCCAACGGCGCTGCAACTTAGGACTGAACCGATGTTCATGAAAACAGGGCAAAAAAACCTTGCGGCCGACTTGTTTTCGCCAGTCGCGAAGACGAGTTTGACCGTCATGAGCATCCTGTCAGCACTCTTCCCCCTCGCCCTTTCGGTCAGCCCCCAGGCGCTTGCCGCCCCCGTGGCTGTCGCGCCATTGCCGGTCGTCCTTCCCGTGACGCCCGCACCCGCGGCAAAACCCGTCGAGGTGAAATTCATCCCGCCTGCAGCCAAGCCAGTGGCGAAACCTGTTCCCGCGGTTGCGCAGCCGGCAGGCGCTGAACTCGTCAGGATCCAGGCGCCTGCCGCCATGGACCGCAACGCCATCATCGATCGCGTCGCCAAGGCGATGACCGACACGAAGACCGTACAAGGCCGCTTCACGCAGGTTGACCCTGCCGGCTCGCCGTCGTCGGGCGCGTTCTACATCAACCGCCCCGGCAAGGTTCGCTTCGAATACACCTCGCCAGAGCCCATTTTCATTGTGTCGGACGGTACGACCGTCTCGATCGAAGAACCCAAGCGCAAGGCCTATGACGCGATCCCCCTCGCCTCGACGCCGCTGCATCTCTTCCTGCGTTCGAACATCGACCTCCGGAAAGACGGCAGCGTGACCGACGTCACGACCCAGAACGGCGCCTACTACGTCACGCTGGTCGACAAGACTGGCGAAGCGGAAGGCAAGATGATCCTGCAATTCCGCTCGTCCGACTTCGAACTGCTCGGCTGGCGCCAGATCGATGGCACGGGTGCGGAAACCCGCGTGCAGCTCGCTGACATGAAGAAGAACGTGTCGATGAAGGCGTCGCTGTTCGTGGTGAAAGACCCAAGCGACGTGAACGACGAGCGGCGCTAACGGAATGCATCGGGAGGTTCCGGGCTTACCCGTAAGCTCCCGCTTCGCTCTCCATTTTGTGCTCTGAATGAGCCGCGTTGCGGCCACCCCTCATACAAATTTAACCATGTTAGGCGTGACAAAACTTGGCCTTCGTGGCTTTATTGTCACGTGGATCGAAGCCGCTCGCGCCTGAGCTTCCCCCCGCCGGCGCTTGCAGTGGAATTCGAAAGCCGGAGCTATCCCCCGGCCCCATCGCGCCCCCGGGGCGCAAAGCGCGCCTGGCTGTCCCCGCGGCCGGGCGCGTTTGTTGTGACAACGGCTCGTCCCCCGAAAAACCCTCTCCCGGCGGGCGCTTTTCCTTGATTTGAGGGGCGGCGCACCCGATTGTCTGGGTCTGCCTGAAGCCCCCGAACAACGGCCTCCCCGACGATATGAACCGCCTTTCCCTGGCGACCTGGAACATCAATTCGGTTCGTCTCCGTATAGACCGCGTGATTGCCTTCCTGAGGCGGGAGAAGCCAGAAATCCTGTGCCTGCAGGAGATCAAATGTCTCGACGACCAGTTCCCGCGGAAAGCGTTCGAGGCAGCGGGCTACAAATACATCCACCTCGCCGGGCAGAAGGGCATGCATGGCGTCGCCATCGTGTCGAAGCTGCCGATCAAGCCGCTTGAGACGCCCGGCCTCTGCCGCCACGGCCATGCGCGTTGCGCCGCCGTCGAGGTTGCCGGCTTGGAGGTTCAGAACCTTTACGTGCCCGCCGGCGCAGACATCCCGGACCCTGCGGTCAACGAGAAGTTCGCCCACAAGCTCGACTTCGTCGAACGCATGCACGACTTCTACGCCGCCCGCGCCGCCAAACGCTCCGCCCTTCCCCTGCTGGTGGCGGGTGACATCAATATCGCGCCTGAAGAAAACGATGTCTGGTCGCACCGCCAGCTGCTCAACGTCGTCAGCCACACGCCTGTCGAAACCGATGGCCTGAAGCGCGTGCTCGCCGACGGCAAGCTCACCGATATCGCCCGCGCCAAGCACCCTGCCAACGAGAAGCTCTACACCTGGTGGAGCTATCGCGCCGCCGACTGGAAGGTCTCCAATCGCGGCCGCCGCCTCGACCATTGGTGGTCCGACAAGCGCGCGACGCCGCTGGTCGATATCGCCAGCTACCAGATCCACCCGGAAGAGCGCGGCGGCGAAAAGCCCAGCGACCACGTTCCGGTGACAATCAGCGTGACGACGCCCACCTAGTCGCCCGAAGCCACGTCGGGCCTATATGCTCGCCTGTAGCCTGATGACCGGAGACGCATCCATGAAGCGCATCGCCCTTCTCGCCGCCCTCGCCTTCGCCGCGTGCTCGCCTGCCGCGAACGAGCCATCAGGCCCGGTTCCGCCGCCGACCGAACCAACGCCTTCTGCCGAAGCCCCCGCGCCTGCAGTGACGCTCGACGTCCTCACGGCCGACGGCATCGGCCCGGTAAAAATCGGCATGACCAAGGATGAAGTCGTCGCCGCGATCGGCGACACGCGCAATCCGGATGCCGCGC
>CALMWO010000480.1 GCA_937873805.1 uncultured Hyphomonadaceae bacterium | reverse complement strand
GCACGACGCAGAACGACATCATCAAGGAATATCTCTCGCGTGGCACCTACGTCTTCCCGCCCAAGCCCTCGATGCGGCTGATCGGCGATATGGTGGCGTGGTGCTACACCGAAACGCCGAAATGGAATCCGCTCAACGTCTGTAGCTATCACCTGCAGGAAGCCGGCGCGACGCCCGAACAGGAGCTAGCCTTCGCCCTCGCCACCGCCTGCGCCGTGCTCGACACCGTGAAAGCGGGGGGGCAGGTGCCGGAAAAAGATTTCACCACCGTCTTTTCCCGCATCTCCTTCTTCGTGAACGCAGGCGTCCGCTTCGTCACCGAGATGTGCAAGATGCGCGCGTTCGTCGACCTCTGGGAAGAGATCGGGCGCGAGCGCTATGGCGTCACCGATACCCGTGCGCTCATGTTCCGCTATGGCGTGCAGGTGAACTCGCTCGGCCTCACCGAGCCGCAGCCCGAGAACAACGTCTATCGCATTCTCATCGAAGCCCTCGCCGTCACGCTCTCCAAACGCGCTCGCTGCCGCGCCCTCCAGCTCCCCGCGTGGAACGAAGCCCTCGGCCTGCCGCGCCCGTGGGACCAGCAATGGTCGCTCCGCCTCCAGCAGATCCTTGCCTACGAAACAGACCTGCTCGAATACGAAGATCTGTTCGACGGCTCCCACGTCGTCACCGCCAAGACCGAAGCGCTGAAAGACGAAGCCCGCGCCATGCTCGCGAAGCTCGACGCTTCCGGCGGCACGATCGACAATATCGACTTCATGAAGACCGCCCTCGTCGAAAGCCAGCGCGCCCGCCTGAAAGAGATCGAGGCCGGCCGCCAGATCGTCGTCGGCGTCAACCGCTACGAAACCACTGAAACCTCGCCGCTCTCCGGCGGCGATGGTTCGATCATGGCGCAGGATCACGGCGCCGAAAGCCGCCAGATCGCCAAGCTGAAAGCCTGGCGCTCGAAGCGCAGCGAAGACGCGGTCGCCAACACGCTCGGCGAACTCCGCGCCGCCGCTGCCTCCGGCGCCAACATCATGCCGCCCTCCATCGCCGCCGCCAAAGCTGGCGTCACGGTGGGCGAGTGGGGTGCCGCGCTGCGCGAAGCTTTCGGCGAATACCGTGGCCCCACGGGCGTCGCCGTCATCATCCAGACCGACGGCGAGGAAGACCTCGAGAAGGTCAAAGGCGAGGTCGAACGCGTCTCGAAGAAGCTCGGTCGCACGCTCACCTACGTCGTCGGCAAGCCCGGCCTCGATGGTCACTCCAACGGCTCCGAACAGATCGCCGCCCGCGCCCGCCAGGCCGGCATGAACGTCATCTACGAAGGCATTCGCTTCACACCCGACGAGATCGTCCAGCAAGCCATCGACTCCAAGGCCCACGTCGTCGGCCTCTCGATCCTCTCCGGCTCCCACCTCGATCTCGTGAAAGATACGCTCGGCATCCTCCGCGCCAAGGGCCTCACCATCCCCGTCGTCGTCGGCGGCATCATCCCCGAAGCCGACGCGCTCGCGCTCAAGCAGATGGGCGTCCGCCGCGTCTACACCCCGAAAGACTACAAGATCACACAGATCATGGGCGATGTGGTGAAGGTCGTCGAAGAAACGCTGACGGCAGCGGAGTAAGGAAGCAGCAGCCCTACTTTGTGGCGGGCTTTGCGGCTTTCTTCGCTTTCGCCGGAGTCTTGCCTGCGTTGAACGCCGCAGCGCTCTTCACGAGCGCCTTCAGGGCTTTCTCATTCACCTTGTCGTCCTTGCGGAAGTCGATCGCGCGCCGTGTGCCGCCGCCGAAGCCTGCGTTGAACAGGCCGGCCGGATCTTCCAGCTTCGCGCCATGTGCAAAGGTCAGCTTCACATAGTCCTTGTACGTTTCACCCGTGCAGATGATGCCACCCAGTTCCCACACTGGCACGCCCTGCATGTTGTTCGACGCCTTGCGCCACTTCACCACTTCCACGATTCCCGGATCAGCTGCCTTGATCGCCACGCGCGCCCGCTCAAGCGTCTGCGCGCGCCATGCCCCATCATCGCTCACTGCCTTCGCGGCACTTTTCTTCGCCGGTGTTTTCACCATCGTTTGCCCCTCTAGAGCTTTTCACCCGGCAGTTTGCTCGCTTGCTTCACCCAGTCGGCAAACTGCGCCTCATCGAATGCGCCTTCATAGACATTCAGGTAGCGCACATTCTTCTGTTTCGATTCATCCGGCGGCATCGGCTTCATTTGCGCGCCCTTGAAGAACGTAACCTTTATGTATTTCGCGAAGACATGGAACGACACGAACCACGTCCCGTCGCCCACGCCATAGAATGGCGAATTCCACTTCACCGCCTTGGCTGCCTTCGGCACGGCGCGCGCGATGATCTTGTCCATGCGCTTGCCGATATCACTCTGCCATCCCGGCATCGCCGCGATATAGGCCTGCACAGGCGCATC
>CALMWO010000479.1 GCA_937873805.1 uncultured Hyphomonadaceae bacterium | reverse complement strand
CTCCTCCTGATGAGGGGTTCCGTTTGCCGGGGCTGAAACAGCTTGAAGGAGTTGCGTGATGCGGAAGCTCACCATCATCGGCGGTCTCATCGTCGTGGTGCTCGCGGTGGCGGTCTATCGCGCCAAGCTGGGCGCCGAGGAAACGCAGGGCGAGATCGATACGCTGAGCGCGGAGGCCTCTTCGATCGGCAAGGACATTGCGGTGATGAAGGCCGAGGAGGCGTATCTGACGCGGCCGGAGCGGATCGGGCCGATCGCGCGCCAGAAGCTCGGGCTCGAGCAGGCGACGCCGGGCCAATACACGGCGAGCGAAGCGCTGTCGCGCCGGCTGGGCGAAGAGCGGCTGACGCTGCCGCCGGTTGAGGAGGCGTCGCCCACGTCGGCGCCAGCACCGAAAGAGGTGAAGTCACGCGAGGTGCAGTCCGGGCAATGATGTCGTTCGACCGCCCTCAGGAGGACGTCTGGGGTCCACGCCGCGCTCGCATCGTTGCGGGCATGCTGGCGATGGTCTTCGTGGTCATCGTGGGACGGTCCGCGTATGTCGCGATGAACGGGCCTGAGCAGGCGGCGTCGAGTGGGCATGCAGCTGTGGCGGCGACGCGGCGGGCTGACATTGTCGATCGCAAGGGCGAGTTGCTGGCGACGACTGTGCCGGGCTGGTCGCTGGCGGCGAACCCGAGCGCGATCTGGGATGCGGGCGAGATTGCCTCTGAACTGAAGAGCGTGTTGCCGAAGCTCGACCTGATCGGGCTGACGGCGCAGCTGTCGGACCGCAAGCGCCAGTTCGTGTGGGTGCAGCGCGGGCTGACGCAGGAAGAGAAGGACGCGGTGTTCGGTCTTGGCGTCGAGGGGTTGCAGTTCGTGGAAGAGGCGCGGCGCGTCTATCCGCGTGGCAAGCTGGCGGGACATTTTCTCGGTTACACCAATATCGACGGCGAAGGGCTCGAGGGTTCGGAGCTGGCGTTTGACGCGCGGCTGAAGGCGGGCGGCGAGCCGCTGAAGCTGACGCTGGATGCGAGCGTGCAGTTCGTGCTCGAGGAAGAGCTCGAGCGGGCGTTTGCCGATTTCGACATGAAGGGTGGCGCGGGCGTTGTTGTCGACACGCATAGCGGCGCGGTGCGGGCGGTGGCGTCGTGGCCGGCGCTCGATCCGAACCGGCGTGGTGATTTCAGCGCAGACGTTCGCGCCAATCGCGCGCTCAATTCGCGCTTTGAGCTGGGCTCCATCTACAAGCCGCTGACGGTGGCGGCGGCGATGGAGGCGGGCGTGCTGACGCCGCAGGATCGCTTCGACGTGTCGGCGCCGGTGAAGATCGGCGCGGCGCTGGTGAAGGATCCGCATCCGCTGCCGAACGCGAAGTCGGTGACGGCGGGGGATATCCTGGCGCACTCGTCAAACATCGGCACGGCGCTGATTGCGCAGCGGATGGGCGTCGAGCGCCAGAAGGATTTCCTGCGCAGCGTTCACCTGCTGGGCGGGCAGAGCCATGAGGGACCGCAGACGGCGTCTCCGCTGACGCCGGAAGTGTGGGACGCGACCGCCATGGCGACGGTCAGCTATGGTCACGGCATTTCGGTGAGCCCGCTGGCGTTCGCGATGACCTACACCGCGTTCGGCAATGGCGGGAATTATGTCTCGCCGGTGTTCGTCGAGCCGGTGGATGCAGCGCAGGTCGAGAAGTCCCAGGTGATGTCGGCGGACACGGCCGCGAAGGTGATGACGATGCTGCGCGAGACGGTAACGCGCGGCACGGGCAAGAATGCCGACGCGCAGGGATACGAAGTTGCGGGCAAGACCGGCACGGCGGAAAAACCGGGACCGGATGGGTATGATCCCAACAAGAACATCACGTCGTTCGCCGCCGTTTTCCCGGCGTCTCGCCCTCAATTTGTCGTGCTTGTTGTCCTCGATGAAGCCCAGCCCAGAAGGGGCGACCAACGCACGGCTTCCTACACGGCGGCCTCGATCGCAGGAAAAGTGATCGCGCGTGCGGCGCCTCTGCTGGACGTGCGGCCAGTGCTGACGGCTTCCAAGGCGGAAGCAGCCAGCCTGCGTGTATCGGAGGCGACGACGCCATGAAACTCGACCAGCTCGTTGCGGGCGCTCCCTCCATCGAAATCACCGGCATCACCGCTGACAGCCGCAAGGTGAAGCCGGGCTTCCTGTTCGCGGCGCTGCAGGGCGTGGCGAAGGACGGGCGCGACTATATCGAGGGCGCAATCAAGTCTGGCGCAGTAGCTGTGCTGACCGACGATCGTGCGGGCGAGTGGAGCGTGCCGGCGGTGAAGTCTGCCGATCCGCGTCTCACGCTCGCGACGGCAGCGGCGGCGTTCTATCCGCAGCAGCCTGCAACGGTGGCGGCTGTGACGGGCACGAACGGCAAGAGCTCGACGGTGGATTTCCTGCGCCAGATCTGGGCGCATATGGGCCGCAAGGCAGCTTCGATGGGAACGCTGGGCGCGATCGGCCCTTCGGGCTCGATCGATCTTGGCCACACGACGCCCGATCCGGTGATGATCCATGAGACGCTGGCCAAGCTGGCCAACGAAGGCGTGACGCATGCGGCGATGGAAGCGTCGAGCCACGGCCTTGCGCAGTATCGCCTGCATGGCGTGAAGCTGGCCGCGGGCGCATTCACGAACCTCACGCAGGACCATCTCGACTATCACGCGAACTTCGATGACTACCGCCTTGCCAAGCTGAAGCTGTTCGACGACCTGCTGCCCGCAGGCTCGCCAGCTGTACTCAACGCCGATAGCCCAGAGTTGGAAGCGTTCGAGACGGTGGCGCGGGATGGCGGTCTTCGTGTCTTCACGGTCGGCTGGCGTGGCCGCGATCTTCGTATCGCCGAAGCGCTGCCGCGTGGGACGGGGCAGGATCTGGTGATCCAGTGGGGCGAGGGGCCGAGCGCGGGCAATGAGCGCAAGGTTCACCTGCCGCTGATCGGAGAATTCCAGGCGCTGAATGCGCTGTGCGCTGCCGGCATCGCGATGTCGCTGGGCGATGATGTGAACAAGGTGCTGGATGGTCTGGCCGCGCTCAAGGGCGTGCATGGCCGCCTTGAGCTGGTTGGCCAGACTGCGGCCAAGGCCCCGGTGTTTGTCGACTACGCGCACACTCCGGACGGTCTCAACGTTCTGCTGCGCGCGGCGCGGCCGCACGTACGCGGCAAGCTGATCGTGGTGTTCGGATGCGGTGGTGATCGCGATGCGACCAAACGGCCGATCATGGGCGATGTGGCGCGGCGTCTGGCGGACGAGGTGATCATCACCGACGACAATCCGCGTTCCGAAGAACCCGCAACGATCCGCGCGGCGATCCGCAAGGGCGCGCCCGACGCCAGCGAAATCGGCGACCGTGCTTCGGCGATCATGGAAGGCGTGCGCCGTCTCAAGGCTGGCGACGCGCTTCTGATCGCAGGCAAGGGCCATGAGACCGGGCAGATCGTGAAGGGTGTCACCATCCCGTTCTCGGATTTCGACGTGGCGCGCTCGGCTCTGACGGAAGTGGGAGGCTCGCATGGCTGATCCGGCGATGACCCCGCTTTGGACCTCCGACGAGGCCGCCAAGGCAACTGATGGCAAGGCGCTTGGCGTCTGGGCCGTGAACGGCGTGTCGATAGATACGCGCAGCCTGCAGCCCGGCAACCTGTTCGTGGCGCTGAAGGATGTGCGTGACGGGCATGAGTTTGTCGGCACCGCATTTGCTGCGGGCGCGGAAGCGGCGCTTGTGTCGCGCGATGTGCTGGGCGGGCATCCCGGCCTGATGGTTGGCGACGTGCTGCACGGGCTGGAGAGGCTTGGCCTTGCGGCCCGGGCGCGGAATTCCGGCGTGATCTCGGCTGTGACCGGATCGGTCGGCAAGACGTCGGTGAAGGAGATGCTGGCGCGCATCTTCCGCGCGGCGGGCCGGGCGCACTGGTCTGACAAGTCGTTCAACAATCACTGGGGCGTGCCGCTGACGCTGGCGCGGATGCCACGGGAGACGGAACGTTCGATCTTCGAGATCGGCATGAACACGCCGGGCGAGATCGGCCCGCGGTCGCTGATGGTGCGGCCGCATATCTCGATGATTACGCGCGTGGCCCCGGCGCACCTGCAGGGCATGGGTTCGGTTGATGCGGTGGCGGATGAAAAAGGCCAGATTTTCGCGGGGCTGGAGCCGGGCGGCACGGCGATCCTGCCGGAGAAGGACTATTTCTTCGCCAAGCTGAAGCGCCATGCCGAAACGCTGCAGCCGACGGCGGATCTGCTGACTTATGGCGGAGCGCGCGGACCGGCGAGCGCTACGCCGGTGACCTACGAGACGGACGGGCTCACCTCGCGGATCGCCATCGACGTGATGGGCGATCTGGTGGTCGTGAAGCTCGATGCGGTTGGCGAGCATTGGGCCGCGAATGCCGCGCTGGCGATCCTGGCTGCGGTTGTCGCCGGGGTGCCGCCGCATCAGGCGGCAGAAGCGCTGTCGGGCTATGCGCCTCCGGCGGGCCGGGGTGTCGCCGAAACGCTGAAGCTGCCGAAGGGCGGCGACGTGACGCTGGTGGACGACGCCTATAACGCCAACCCGGAATCCATGCGCGCCGCCATCGAGGGCTTTGCGCGGCGACCGGGCCGCAAGATTGTCGCGCTGGGCGAGATGCGTGAACTGGGCGAGGGCAGCGCGGCGCTGCATGCCGGGCTGGCCACCTCGATCCTCGCGGCGAAGGTTTCGGCCGCGGTTCTTTCCGGCGGTGAGATGAAACATCTGGCCGATGCGCTGACGGCCCGCGACCAATCGATGCGAGTCGTTCATGTCACAGGTCCGGCGGAAGCGGCCGAACAGGTGAAAAGCTGGTTAGAACCGGGCGATGCGGTCTTGATCAAAGGCTCGAATGCATCCGGCATGGCGAAGGTGGGAACGGCGCTCAGGCAGATGAGCGAAGGCGCCTCCTCCTCGCAGAAAGCGTCAGGGGCGTAGCATGCTGTACGAATTCCTTTCGCCCTATCAGGGCGCGATGAACCTGTTCAGTTTCATCACCTTCCGCGTGGTGCTGGCGCTCGCGACGGGGTTGATCCTGACAATGCTGTTTGGCGCACCCATGATCGCGTGGCTGCGCGCGCGGCAGGGCAAGGGTCAGCCGATCCGCACCGATGGCCCGGAAAGCCACCAGTCGAAGAAGGGCACGCCCACCATGGGCGGCTTCCTCATCCTGTTCGGCATTCTTTCCGGCACGCTGCTGTGGGGCGACCTCAAAAACCAGTACATCTGGATCGTGCTGTTTGTGACGATCGGCTTCTGCGCTGTCGGCTTCATCGACGACTACCAGAAGGTGACCAAGAAGGGCACGGCGGGCTTGT
>CALMWO010000478.1 GCA_937873805.1 uncultured Hyphomonadaceae bacterium | reverse complement strand
GCCCGTGAATCGCTTTCACGGCGGCTTCAGGGCGTCGATCCGTCCGATCTGGCCGCGCAACGACGCGCCTACGACGCTTATTCCGAAAACGATCCGATGCCTGAAATGTCGACCCTGTCCGAGATCGATCTCGGCGGCGTCTCGTGCCTCGGCCTTTTGCCCAAGGGGTGCAGCGGCGACCACGTTATTCTCTGGGCGCACGGCGGCGGTTTCGCCATGGGTTCGTCCCGCAGCCACAAGGGCCTCGCCAGTCAGGTCGCGGCCTCTGCGAAGATCGCTGCCATCGTCCCCGACTATCGCCTCGCGCCTGAACATCAGCATCCCGCCGCGCTCGAAGACATCGTCACCGCCTACCGCGCCGTACTCGGCGAAGGCGTGCAGCATGATCGCATCATCCTCGCCGGCGACAGCGCAGGCGGTGGCCTCGCCGTTGCTGCAGCGCTCAAGCTGAAAGAGCAGGGCGTCGCCATGCCCGCCGGCATGGTTCTGCTTAGCCCATGGGTCGATCTCGCCAATCGCGGGTGGAGCCACGCCGCCAAGGCGCAGCGCGATCCCTTCCTCACCACGTCGGTGCTGAACACGCGCGCCAGGCAGTATGGCGGCGAAGCCAGCGCCAACCTCTCCATCCTCGACGCAGACCTGCGCGGCCTGCCGCCTACCTTCATCCAGACAGGCGAAGCCGAAATCCTTATGTCGGATTCCACTGCGCTCGCCGAACGCCTCGGCGCGGCCGGCGTGCCGCTCACGCTCGAAATCTGGCCGGAAATGTTCCACGTCTTCCAGGCGCGCTATCCCATGCTCGCCCAGGCTCGGCAGGCCATCCAGCGCCTCGGTCAATGGTCCGCCGCCCACATCGCGAAGTAGACGCACGTCCTGACAGCTGCGGCGGTTGTCACCGGAAGCGTGAACTCTGTTCACGCGTTCCCCGCGAAGGCGGGGATCCAGTCCCACCAAAGAGAGCCCGCCAACTGGACCCCCGCCTTCGCGGGGGATGCGTCCGTGGGTCACGCGGCAATTCCGCGGAATCCAGACCCGCACCTGAAAAATCTTCCCTCACAAAATCAAAGCCCAACCCGAAAACCACTGTTGGATCTGTAACCGCCAACCCTCACCCGGCTGAACCTCAGCGATACTCTTACCCATGTACGAGCTGTCGCAGATCATCCTTTGGATTCTCTGGAGCCTCCGCCCAGCCATGGCGGTGGAGGCGAACCTCGTCGACATCATTCGCACAGGCTTCGCGCTCTTCGCAGACGACGAGACGCTCGCGGCACTGGCAGGCGATCCGGATCACTGCGCCGGTGTTCATGCAGCCTTGGCTGACGCCCACACCAAGCTCGACCTCATGATCTATCTCCGCGCCTGCGAGATCGCCGGCGTCCGCTGCCAGAGCCGCGGCTTCGAGCCCAACCGCACCACCACACGCTCACGCCACACGCCCGACACATGCTGGCGCAGCTTCCGCCGTCTCGTCCACCGTTTCGACGACCGCGAACGCTTGGCGCATCTGCGCGCCGAACGCTTGCAGCGCGAGCAGGCGCAAAGCCCCCTCCGTCTTGATGCTTCGGATCGATCCACCTCCCCCATGCTACTCATGGTGGAGGACTTGAGTGTCATGCGCGACGTCCTCCACCGCCTTCGGCGGGGGAGGTGGATTGCGCTCTCTTGCGCGCAAGACGGAGGGGGCTCTCTCCGCACACGCGGACCACCCCCTTCATTTCCCAAAACCCGAACCGCGTCACCTCACGCTCACGCGCGAGAACGCACCGCCACGCCTACACACCACGCAACATCCGGAAATCTCTCTCAACTCCCAGTCCCCTCCGTTGCGCGTGATGGAAAACGGGCCTACGACCCGGCTCATGACCACCCGCGCCAAAACCCTTCGACTCAAGCAGGCCATCAAACGGCTTGCGCCGGCGCGTCGCGACTAGAGCGACAGGGCCGGCGGCGGAAGCGCCGGCGACCCTCGTCCCGACCAGCTCTCTCCGCCCCGAACTGCCAAAGACTGAAGGGACGAGCGGAGAGACGAAGATGACCACCGAAGCGCTCCCAGCCGATCACGAAGCCCGCAACCGCGCCATCGGCGTTGGTCTTGCCGCGCTTGGCGCCGGGCTCTTCTCGCTGAAGGGCGTCGTCATCAAGCTGGCCTTCGCCGAAGGCATTGGCGTCTCACAATTGCTGACCCTGCGCATGGCTTTCTCGCTGCCGGTCTATCTCGCGGTCGGCGTCTATGCGTGGATGCGCCTGAAGAAACAGCCCTCGCTGCGCACCTACGCGCTCGCTGCCGGCCTTGGCATCATGAGCTATTGCGTGTCGTCCTGGCTCAATTTCGAGGGCCTGAAATATGTCTCCGCCCAGCTCGAACGCCTGATCCTCTATATCTACCCGACCATGGTTGCCGCGCTGTCGTTCTTCTTTCTGAAAGACAAGCTCACGCGCCGCCACATCGTTGCGCTGGTGCTCGCCTATGCCGGCGTCGCGATTCTGTTCGGCGCCGAGATCGATCATCAAGGCCCCAACGCCTGGCTCGGCGGTGGCCTGATTTTCGCGGGCGCGTTGATCTATGCGGTCTATGTCACGGCCTCGAAGCCCATCATCACGCGCATGGGCTCAACACTCTTCACGGCCTTCGGCATGTCAGCCGCCTCGATCGTGTTTCTCACGCAAAGCGGCATCGACATGGCGTTTCATTCGCCGCCGCCCGTCACCGCGAACGGCTACTGGCTCGCGCTCACGCTGGCGATGGTCTGCACCGTGATCCCCAGCTTCATGATCGCCGAAGCAATCAGCCGCATCGGCCCCGGTCCGATGAGCGCAGTCGGCGGCATAGGTCCGGTTGTCGCGGCATGGGCTGCGGTGATGATCCTGCACGAGCCCTTCGGGTGGCCGCACGTCGCTTCGATGGTGCTCACCATCGCCGGTGTGTGGTTGCTGGCGAAGCCGAAGATCACGCGAACAGCCGGCGCGCGAACCTGGTGATTACATTGCGAGCTCAGGCGGCTCGATCTCATGGCCGACCATGCCTGCGAACGCGATCGTGGTTTTGTCCTCGAGAAACGGCCCGATCGCCTGAACGGCTACCGGCAGGCCTGATTTGCTGAGGCCCAGCGGGATTGCGGTCGACGGCAGGTTCGCCACGGTCGCGATCCCGGCCCAGCCGAGCTGCGAGCCGAAATTTCCCGGTTGGCCATCCATGTCGAGCGGTCGCTTGCGCCAGTCGGTCTCGTCCGAATGCGGAAAGGCAGGCGTGCCAAAGGCGGGGCAGAGCACGATGTCGAAATGCCGGAAGAATTCGTGCCACTGCCGGCGAATGCGCAGCTGCTGATCGAGCAGCCCAAGCCAGTCATGCGCCGAAATCGGTGGCCGCGTCACTGCGGGATCGCCCCGCGTGATGATCGTATGCAGCATGGTCTGATAGGTTTTCCACTGTACGTTCAGGTCCGGCAGCAGGCTGGACAGCCGCGCCACCGTTGCGCCTTCCCGCGTAAGGTGATCCGCCAGATCCTCCAGCGCGCCGAGAATATTACTGTCAGCTCGCGCAACCGGGTGATGATCGAGCACGAACACACGAAAACTTCCCAGCCGTCCGTGACGCGGAAGGGGCAGCACGACCTTGTTGGCCGGCGATTCCGCATCCGGCCCGGCGACAACATCCAGCGCGATCGCCAGATCCTGCGCCGACCGCGCGATCGGTCCGATCACGCTCAACAGCTGGGCCGCCGTCCGCGCCCCGCCAGCCGTGTGTCCGCCCATGGGCAGCAAGCCATAGCTCGATTTGTGACCATAGACGCCACAGAACGCTGCCGGCACGCGGATTGATCCGCCGATATCCGATCCCATCTCCAGCGCAGAAAAACCCATCGCGATCGCCGCCGCGCTTCCGCCAGACGATCCGCCCGGAGAGCGCGTCACGTCATGCGGATTGTTGGTCCGCCCATAGATCGGATTGGCCGACTGCCAGTCGCCCAGCGCAGGCGGCACATTGGTCTTGCCGAGCACGACCGCACCCGCCGTCTTCAGTCGCTGCACAGCCAGCGCATCCTCACGCGCGACATGCTCGCTGTGAAAGGTGAAACCCCAAGTCGTCGCGTGTCCGCGCAGATCGAAGCTTTCCTTCACCGTCATCGGAATGCCGGTGAGCGCCTTCTGATCGCCGCGCGCCAGTGTCTCATCGGCCAGCCGCGCCTCCGTTCGCGCCCGCTCGAAATCGCGGACCACAACCGCATTGATCTTGGGATCGAGCGCCTCGATCCGTTCAATCGAAGCCTGCAGCAGTTCCTGTGCGCTGAACGCTTTCTTCTTCAGCCCGGCGGCGAGCTGCGTGGCGGTCATCCGGAAGAAACCAGCGTCCAGACTCATGAATGCAGCATATCGCACCGGCTTCGTGGTGCAACGCGCAACAAATCCAGCTTTGGACTTCCGTCGCGGCGCGCTAGGTTTGTCGCAAGAAGGAGACTGCCATGCTGAAGCTCGTCTGCGCCTCTGTCGTGTTCGCCATGTCGCTTGCAGCCTGTTCACCGGCCGATGCCGAGCTCGACGGCGATATCGAAGCCAACGGCATGGAGCCCGCCTTCTGGGGTGTAAAGGTCTCGCGCGTCGCCAAGACGACCAGCATCGCCGTCCTCGGCGAGCGCGATATTGTTGGCGAACCGCCTGTGAAATCCAAAGGCGAGAAAGACGCAACCATCCTCACCTCGAAAACGCCTGACGGCGACTTCGTGATGACCCTGCGCCAGGAAAAGTGCGAAGATGGTCTGGGTGAGCGTGAGTATCACTGGTCGGTTGTCGCTGACTGGAAGGGCGAGAAGCTCAGCGGGTGTGCCGCGCCGATCAAGGCCGCCGCAGATTGACTTGAGAAGGGTCCATCGTCAGGGTTCGGCTCGGACGTGGGACGAGCTCACAAAGGGGGAACTTACATGCGCATCGCGTTTTTCGGGCTTCTCACAGCAACCGCAGTGATCGCCACAGCTTGCAGCCCGGCTGTTGGTTCACCGGAATGGTGCAAGCAGTTTCAGGCCAAGCACGAAAACAACCCGAACCCGTTGGAAGTGCTGTCGAACCTGACGCCCGAAGAGCAGAAGGGCATCGAACAGTGCATGATGAATGCATTCAACGGAGCGACAGGCCAGTAAATTTGGCTCATGCCCGCGGGTGCGCCTCGGCGTGTACCTTCATCAGTCGTGCGGCGTCGACGCCGGTGTAAATCTGCGTCGTTGAAAGGCTGGCATGGCCCAGCAGCGCCTGTATCGATCGCAAGTCGCCGCCATTCGCAAGCAGGTGCGTCGCGAATGAGTGGCGCAGCGCGTGCGGCGTCGCGGTCTCGGGCAGGCCGAGGCGGATGCGCAGCTTCTCCATCAGGCGCTGCACCAGACGCGGATTGAGCGGTCCGCCCTTCGTGCCACGGAACAGCATCTCGTCGGGCGCCGCGGGATAGGGGCACAGCGTGCGGTATTCGTTGATCGCTTCGCGCACCACCCGGATCAGCGGCACGATCCGCACCTTGCGGCCTTTGCCGTAGACGCGCAGTGCTTCTGGCGCCGGCGCATCCTTGCCGGTCAGCGACAGCGCCTCAGACAGACGAAGCCCGGCGCCATAGAGTAGCGAGAGGATCGCGGCGTCGCGCGCCAGCACCCATTCAGCGACGTCCTCGCCATCACCGTCGCCGGCGATCTCGATGGATTTCGCAGCAAGCTTCTCGGGCAGGGGCCGGGGCAGGCGATGTGGTCACTGCGGGCTCTTGAACACCATGGCCGTGGAGTT
>CALMWO010000477.1 GCA_937873805.1 uncultured Hyphomonadaceae bacterium | reverse complement strand
GGTCCGCGTTCCCGGCGAAGGCCGGGATCCAGTCCAGAACAAAAAAGACCGCGAAGCGCCCGACTGGACCCCCGCCTTCGCGGGGAACACGGCGGATAGGCCTGTTGGTTCTGTAACGCACCCCCGCTAGTCTTCTGCAAAATTAGAGACACCTATGCGGCACATCATCCTCGCAGCAGCCCTCGCTATTACGGCCTGCACCTCCGCAACGGAACCTATGCGGGAAGTCTCACTCGACGTCCCGCTCGACCCCGAAATCGTGCCCCAATCCGAATCTGTGATCACCCTCGCCGGCTCAATCACCCACACCGATCACCAGACCTATCGCGAACTTCCCTTCACCGTGCCTGCCGGCACGCACCGCATCGCGATCGACTTCATCTACGACAAGGAAAACCGCACCGTCATCGATCTCGGCCTGCGCGACCCGCAAGGCCAGCGCGGATGGAGCGGCGGCAACAAGACACACATCGAGATCGGCGACACAGGTGCCACGCCCTCCTACAGGCCCGGCGCGATCCAGCCAGGAACGTGGCATCTCATTCTCGGCATTCCCAACATCCGCGACGGCCAGACTTCGCCCTACAAGGCCGACATCACCTTCTCGACCGCGCCTGTTCCGGCAACATCATCACCCGCCTACGCGCCGAAAACGCTCGCCACCGATCGCAACTGGTTCCGCGGCGACTTCAACGCACACAGGGCCCATTCCGATGGCTCATGCGATGTCGAAGGCACCCGCGCGCCATGTCCCGCCATCCATACATTCGAGGCTGCTCGCGACGCCAAACTCGATTTCGTGGCCGTCACCGATCACAACACGATCACGCAACTGGCCGACATCGCCGCCCAGCAAGCCAGCTTCCCGAGCACGCTTCTGATCCCCGGCACGGAGATCACCACCTTCGACGGCCACGCCAACGTCATCGGCAATACGAACTTCCTCGACTTCCAGCTCGGCTCGCCGCACCTTCCGACGCTCGCAAAGCTTCTCGACGAAGCTGTCGCGCAAGGCGCCTTCGTTTCCGTGAACCACCCCGGCCTGCCCTCCGGCGAAGTCTGCATGGGCTGCGGCTGGACGGTGACGGACACAGACTGGTCCCGCGTCACCGCCATCGAAGTCGCCAACGGCTCGTCGCTCCGTACAGGCGGTCCCGCCGCTGGCATCCGCTTCTGGGACAACCTCTTGAAACAGGGCTACCGCCTCACCGCTATCGGCGGCAGCGACAATCACGATGCAACCGACCGCGCCGGCGTAAAACAACCACCCATCGGCAGCCCCACCACGATCGTCTACGCCAGCGAGCTTTCAACGAAAGCCGTCATCGCCGGCGTCAAATCCGGCCGCGTCTTCATCGACCTCGCCAACCTGCCCGCTGCAAAGC
>CALMWO010000476.1 GCA_937873805.1 uncultured Hyphomonadaceae bacterium | reverse complement strand
ATGGCTGGTGTAGAACTCCGTCTGCGACAACGCCGGCGTCGTCTCCGGCGTGATGCCGCAAGCCGCCATGAAGTCCATCGCGTCAGAAATGCGTGCAGCAAGGGCCCTGTAGCGCTCGGCCGCGGGTGAGCGCTCTACGAACCCGAGCATCCAACGATGCACGTTCGAAAGGCTCGCATATCCGCCATGCGCAAACGCGCGCAGCAGGTTCAGCGTCGCCGCCGACTGCGCATACGCCTGGATCAAGCGCTGCGGATCGGGCGTCCGCGCTTCAGGCGTGAACTCCATCCCGTTGATGTTGTCGCCGCGATAGCTCGGCAGCGTCACGCCGCCGATCTCTTCCACCGGCGAGGAACGCGGCTTGGCGAACTGTCCGGCAATGCGCCCGACTTTCACCACGGGCTTGCCGCCAGCGAACGTCATCGCCGCCGCCATCTGCAGGATCAGACGGAACGTGTCGCGGATATTGTTCGGATGGAACTCCTTGAAGCTCTCCGCGCAATCCCCGCCCTGCAGCAGGAAAGCCTTGCCGTGCGCCACATCCGCCAGACGCGACATCAGCGTGCGCGCCTCGCCGGCGAACACCAGCGGCGGATAGCTTGAGAGCTGCTTCTCGACGGCGTCCAGCTTGCTCATGTCCGGGTAATCCGCCGGAATGTGCAGCGCCGTCTTCGTCCGCCACGAGGCAGGCGACCAGTTCGATGCTGTCGGCGTCACGCTTCCACCTGCTCCAAGCTGACCTGCGCGATCAAGAACATCGCCGAAGCCCGCGTCAATCCGGTCCATACTCATCACACTACTCTTAGAGAACTCGTTCCGCGATCTGCACCGCGTTCAGCGCGGCGCCCTTCAGAAGCTGGTCGCCCGACATGAACAGCGCCAGCGTATGGCCCGTCGGGTCCGAGATATCCTCGCGAACCCGGCCAACCAGCACGTCATACTGCCCGCTCGACTCGACCGGCATCGGGAAATGGTTACGGGCGCGATCGTCTACAACCTTCACGCCCGGCGCCTTGGAGAGCAGCGCACGCGCCGCATCCACCGAAACCTTGTCGGCAAACTCGGCCGTGATCGACATCGAGTGCGCCCGCAGGACCGGCACGCGCACGCATGTCACGCCAACGCGCAGCTCCGGCAGACCCATGATCTTGCGCAGCTCGGCGACAACTTTCGTCTCTTCGCCATTATAGCCATCATCGCCGATCGACGTGTTGTGGCTGAACAGGTTGAACGCATACGGATGCGGCAAAACCTTGTGCTGATACGCCTCGCCTTTCAGGTAAGCGCGCGTCGCTTCTTCCAGCTCGTCCATCGCCGGGCGGCCCGCGCCCGACGCCGACTGGTAGGTCGACGCGATAACGCGCTTCAGCTTGCCCGCCTGGTGCAGCGGCCACAGCGCCATCACCATGATCGCCGCAACGCAATTCGGATTGGCGTAGATTTTCTGGGAAGGCTTGATCAGGTCGCCATTCACTTCCGGCACAACCAGCGGAACGGTCGGGTCCATGCGGAAGGCCGACGAGTTGTCGATGGCGACGGCGCCAGCGGCCGCCGCGATCGGCACGTACTTCTTCGAAATGTCGGTCTCGGATGCGAATAGCGCCACATCGACGCCCTTGAAGGCGTCATCCGTCAGCACCTGCATCTCGACGTCCTGGCCCCTGAATTTGAACCGCTTGCCGGCTGAGCGCTCAGACGCAAACGCCTTCAGCGTTCCGGTCGGATAGCTGGAATCCTCAAGGCAGCGCAGCATCTCTGCGCCCACGGCGCCCGTTGCGCCAATAACCGCAACCGTCTTCGTGCCAACACCAGACGTGGCGGAGCGAGCGGTCGTTGTTGCCTCAGTCACGGGGTAGTCTCCTCTTTAGCCGGGAGACGGGGCGAACTCTGCCCCATCCGGTTTCCGGCGGGGCTGGTCGGCGGGCTTCTGGCTAGTTCGTAATAGCCAAGCGCGCCATCAGCCCCGCGGGGGTAATGGTCTTCCAATAGCGCTTGAAAAACGAACGTTGCATGGGGCGGCCTTCTACGCGGCCCAGCCGTAAAGGTCAATCCGTGCACGAAAACCGGCCTTTTAACCCTCCCCTAGCATGATCCTGCCTGCCCCGCCCGCCACCCACACCCAACAGCAGTCATCCTCGGGCTTGTCCCGAGGATCTCGGTTGGATCGCCAGCGGGACAGCTAACCAGTCCCAACGAACCTCGAACCGGGATTCTCGGGACAAGCCCGAGAATGACCCTTCTGGGGGATGGAGGGGCGGCGAATTCGTAGGACAGCCAAAAACCTTCGCGAATGATCCCAACCCACTAGCCGCAAAAGATGGGGGACAGCGCCTCTCAGAATCTACGCCCCCGTGGCCCGGCGTATTCTCCTCCCCATGACACGGCACAAACACACGCACACTGGGCTGGTAACCCCCTCGCTTCCTCAGCTTTTGCTGACAGCGATGCTGCACCTGTTTGCGATGCTCGTGTCCAGCGTCGCCTCAACTCTCCAGATGACCCGCCGCCGTCTTGCCGCTGAATGCCACAGCGATGTGACACCTGCAGGTCTGCCCCGAGAGACGACCGACACCCATCAGGAAACAGAACTCGCTGCGCAACACCGCAGCCCAATAGCCCTCATCCTGAGCAGCGCACAAAGCGTGCGCTCGTCGAAGCACGAGGGCGTGCTCACAACTGTGAACCACACCTCACCATCCCCCTCCGTCTCGCACGCTCCGCGTGCGATCCACCTCCCCCTGCCAAGCAGGTGGAGGCAACGCAACGAAGGGGGAGTTGCCTCCGCCGCTGAAGGCGGGGGAGGTGGATCGCCGCGTCTTCGCGGCGAGACGGAGGGGGAAAGCCAC
>CALMWO010000475.1 GCA_937873805.1 uncultured Hyphomonadaceae bacterium | reverse complement strand
CTCGATCCGGTCACCTTCTTCCACCAGCGCGATCAATCCACCCGAAGCCGCCTCTGGCGACGCATGCCCGATGCTCAACCCCGACGTGCCGCCGGAAAAGCGTCCGTCCGTCAGCAGCGCGCACACTTTCCCCAATCCTCGCGATTTCAGATAGGTCGTCGGATACAGCATCTCCTGCATCCCCGGCCCGCCCTTGGGTCCTTCATAGCGAATGACCACGACATCGCCCGCCACGATCTTGTTGTTCAGGATCGCAGCCGAGGCTTCATCCTGGCTCTCGAACACACGCGCGACGCCGTTGAACTTCCAGATCTCTTCCTCAACGCCCGCCGTTTTGACGATGCAGCCCTTCTCCGCGATGTTCCCATAGAGCACCGCAAGACCGCCATCCTTCGTGAAGGCGTTCTCCTTCGCCCGGATCACGCCCTTCACGCGGTCGCGATCCAGCTCAGGCCAGCGTTTGTCCTGGCTGAAAGCCTGCGTCGTCCGCACACCACCCGGCGCCGCCTTGAAGAAGGTCTCGACTTCTTCATCGTTAGACTGGCGGATATCCCAGTACGCAATCGCATGGCCCAAGGTCGGCGAATGCACCGTCTTCGCGTCGGTATGCAGAAGCCCGCCACGCGCCAGCTCGCCAAGAATGCCCATGATCCCGCCCGCACGATGCACATCCTCGATGTGAACCGTCGAGACGGCCGGCGCCACCTTGCAGATGCACGGCGTCGAGCGTGAAATCCGGTCTATATCATCCATCGTGAAATCGACCCCGCCTTCCTGCGCCGCAGCCAGGATATGCAGAACCGTATTCGTCGATCCGCCCATCGCCACGTCCAGCGCCATGGCGTTCTCGAACGCCTGCTTCGTCGCGATCGCGCGCGGCGCCACGTTCGGATCATCCTTCTCGTAATGCCGCTTGGTGATGTCGACGATCAGGCGCCCCGCCCGCTTGAACAGCGCCTCGCGATCCTTGTGCGTCGCCAGCACCGTGCCATTGCCCGGCAGCGACAGGCCCAGCGCTTCCGTCAGGCAGTTCATCGAATTCGCCGTGAACATGCCCGAGCACGATCCGCATGTCGGGCACGCCTGCGCTTCGACGGCCTCAACCTGCGCGTCAGAAATCCGGTCGTCGCCCGCCTGCATCATCGCGTCGATCAGGTCGAGCTTGTGTTCTTTCGCAATGCCCGTCTTCTCGTCCTTCCAGACGACCTTGCCGGCCTCCATCGGCCCGCCCGAGACGAACACCACCGGAATGTTGATCCGCATCGCGGCGTTCAGCATGCCCGGCGTGATCTTGTCGCAATTGGAGATGCACACCATCGCGTCCGCGCAATGCGCATTGACCATGTACTCGATCGAGTCCGCGATCAGGTCGCGGCTCGGCAGCGAGTACAGCATGCCGCCATGGCCCATCGCGATCCCGTCATCGACAGCGATCGTGTTGAACTCTTTCGCGACGCCGCCCGCAGCCTCGATCTCGCGCGCCACCAGCTGGCCGAGATCCTTGAGATGGACATGACCAGGAACAAACTGAGTGAACGAGTTTACGACCGCGATAATCGGCTTGGAAAAGTCGCCATCCTTCATGCCGGTCGCACGCCAGAGAGCGCGTGCGCCTGCCATGTTGCGGCCGAAAGTCGTGGTGCGTGAACGGTAAGCGGGCATGGGCTACCCAATCCGGCAAAACCTGCCCCCGAGCAAGTGAAAATGCCACCATCAGGGGGCATTTGCACCCTCAGTTTTGCTAAACGGCTCGGGTTTCACATCACCCCTGCATCTCCAGAAAATCTCCACGCGCTCTCCAAGCGCGCCCGAAGGCCGCCTGATACGCCAGTGACAGTCAAGCACAGGAGGCTCTGTCATGAACGAACAACTGTCGCGGATGCCCGTCCGGATCGACGCTGGCGGCGTCTGCATCCAGGGCCATGACTGGGGCGGCATGAACGTCGCCCATATCCGCTTCCCCGCAGGCGCGGACGCCACGCCACTGCTCAAGGGGCTCCCAAAGGACATGTGCCAGTGCCCCCACTGGGGAACCGTCCTCAAGGGTTCGATCCATGTCCGTTACGCTGACGGCAAGGAAGAAACCGTCAGCGCCGGTCAAGCCTATTACTGGCCACCGGGCCACACGGTCTGGGTCACAGAAGATTACGAGTCCGTCGAGTTCAGCCCGAGCGGTCCGATGAACGAGGTCATCGCCCACCTCAAGACGCAACTCGGCTAGCGGCGTCCTCCCCCTGTCGCGCCCAAAGCGAGGCCAGCCGCTCGAAAGAAAGCGGCATCTTCGTGGAGGGCGCGCCGCCGCTAGAGCTCCCAGCCCTTCCGGTACTCGCGATCCAGATAGACGTTCGCTTCCGGCAGGTTGGTGATCACACCCTTGGCGCCGTCATACTCGATCGGCTTGTCCGCCCGCATCGCCACCATGCCGAGCAGCATGGATTCCGTCAGCACGCCTGCCTGCGAGAATGGCGAGGAAATCTTCTCTTCGCCCCGGATCGCGCGGATCCAGTTCATCTCGTGACCTTTCGTGCTGCCCTCGATGCGCGGCAGCGACACCGGGATTTTCGCCCCGCGTGCAATCGCGTCCCCGCCGATCAGCGTCGGCTTGAAGCCATAGGTGTCGTGCAGCAGCTGGCCCTTGTCGCCGACATAGAGAACACCCCCCTCTTCCTCGACGACCCGGTCCGCCGGAAGTCCGCGCGGCGCCGGCGGCGCAAGTCCGCCATCATACCAGGTCAGCTTGACCGGCCCGCCCTTCGCCTTGCCGAACTCGTAATAGATGATCGACGCCAGCGGATAGCTCGTCAGCGCATCTGGCCGCTTGTAATCCCACGGATCGGTGTCGCCGCCCCACAGCGAATGATGCGTCTCGATCCGCGTCGGCAAGCCGAGGTCCAGCGCCCAGACGGGGAAGTCCATCAGGTGGGCGCCCATGTCGCCCACCGCGCCCGTGCCGAACGGCACCCAGCCACGCCAGTTGAAGTGCGCGTAATCCGGGTTGTAGCCCCAGTCCACATTCGCCGGCCCGCGCCACAGATCCCAGTCGAGCGTTGCCGGAACAGGCTTCGCCTCGGGCTTGCCCACCCCCTGCGGCCACACGGGGCGGTTGGTCCAGATATGTATGTCCTTCACCTTCCCGATAGCGCCGCCGCGCAGCAGCTCCACCGCGCGCCGCCCCTCGTCGCTCGAATGGCCCTGATTGCCCATCTGCGTGACCAGCCCCGGCGTCTTCTCCGCCAGCGACGTCAGCAGCCGGCTCTCGCGCACCGTGTAGGTCAGCGGCTTCTGCACGAACACATGCAGCCCACGCTCCATCGCCATTCGCGCCGCCACCGCATGGTGGTGATCCGGCGTTGCGATCAGCACCGCCTCGATGTCCTTCCGCGTATCGAACATCTTGCGGTAGTCGGCAAACTGCTCGGCCTTGTCATACGCCGACTTCAGCTCGACCATTTCAGGCTTGATGCCGTCCTTGTTCGAAAGCGAGCGTGACACACGGCCCATGTCCACATCGCACATCGCGACGATGTTCTGGCTCGTAAGCTGCGCCATGTTGTCGGCGCCCTTGCCGCCCGCGCCGATCACCGCGACGTTCACACGCTGCCCTGCGCCCGGCTTTGCGATCTTCTGCGCGAATGACTTGCCTGGCAGCATCGCCCACGCCGCCACACCGCCTGCGCCTGCCAGCACCGCCCGTCGCGATGCGCTATCCGTCTGCCCAGTGGCCTGAGGTGTCCTCGACTTGTCCTGCGACTGTCCCATGACTCAACTCCCTGTTGCCCAGGCAGCCTGCCTCATCGCCAAAGCGGATGGAATGGGCGCCGCAACGGCGCCCATTCACGCGATTCACATCACGGATTGACGACACAGAAGCCAACGCCGGGCCTGAAGCTATCGCAAAGAGAACGCATCTGATTTCGCAGACCAGATCGCCCTCCGGATCTGCCGTATAATTGAGCGAGGCCACGCTGGTTGCGGCGCTCGTTTCTGCAGCATTCCCGGCGAAGCGCCGCTCCACGAAATAAAGCAATTCCGGAAAAGACAGCCCACGACCCGCCGTGCATGTTCCCCCGCCAAAGGAGCCACACCATGCCGTTCATCACCACGAAAGACAGCGTCGAGATTTTCTACAAGGATTGGGGCACAGGCCAGCCCATCGTGTTCAGCCATGGCTGGCCCTTGTCCGCCGACGACTGGGACGCGCAGATGATGTTCTTCGCGGCCAAAGGCTTCCGCGTCATCGCCCACGACCGGCGCGGGCATGGCCGCTCATCCCAGGTCGCCGATGGCCATGACATGGACCATTACGCCGACGATCTCGCAGCGCTGACCGCGCACCTCGATCTGAAAGACGCCGTGCATGTCGGCCACTCCACCGGCGGCGGCGAAGTCGTGCATTACATCGCTCGTCACGGCGAAAAGCGGGTGGCGAAAGCAGTGATCATCGCGGCCGTCCCGCCGCTGATGGTCAAGACGGCGGCCAATCCCGGCGGCCTGCCCAAGGAGGTCTTCGACGGCCTTCAGGTGCAGACCGCCACCAATCGCGCGCAATTCTTCTACGACCTGCCGGCAGGGCCGTTCTACGGCTACAATCGGCCCGGCGCTGCCGCCAAGCAGGGCGTCATCTGGAACTGGTGGCGGCAGGGCATGATGGGCAGCGCCAAGGCGCACCATGACGGGATCGTCGCCTTCTCGCAGACCGACTTCACCGAAGACCTGAAGAAGATCACCGTGCCGGTGCTCGTCATGCACGGCGATGACGACCAGATCGTGCCCTACGAAGATTCAGGCCCGCTGTCGGCGAAGCTTCTCAAGAACGGCACGCTGAAAACCTACAAGGGCTTCCCGCATGGCATGCCCACCACCCACGCCGACATCATCAACGCCGACCTGCTAGCCTTCATCCAGAGCTAGAGCGGATCTTCAGGGGACACACGACATGACCAAAACCATCATGCTGATCCACGGCGCGTGGCTCAATTCGAAATCGTGGGAAAACTGGAAAGCCCGCTACGAAGCCGCCGGCTACTCCGTCGTCGCGCCTGACTGGCCATACGACGAAGGTGAGCCCGCTGATCTGCGCGCCCACCCGCGTCCAGAACTCGTGCATTCCGGCCCGAAAGAGATCGTCGGCCACTACGCCCACGAGATCGAAAAGCTGAGCGACGCGCCGATCCTCATCGGCCACTCCGCCGGCGGCGTCTGGGTGCAGCACCTGCTCGACCGCGGCTACGGCGCGGCGGGCGTCGCGATCGACCCTGCCCCCACGCCCGGCGTCGGCCTCGGCCCTCACGCAGTCGTCTCCGCTCTCCCCGTCCTCGGCGACCCCTTCAGCGGCGGCATGGCCGTCCAGATGACGAAAGACTTCTTCGGCAAGCGCCTCGCCAACGCCCTCCCCGAATACCTG
>CALMWO010000474.1 GCA_937873805.1 uncultured Hyphomonadaceae bacterium | reverse complement strand
ACCAACGCCGCCCTGCCAACCCGGTTCCGGCAAAGGCCGTTAACGCGCGTCAACGCCGCAGGCGCGCCACAGTTTGGCTCAACTTGACGGGCGTTCTGGCGTGCTAGAATCCAGTCCCTGAATGTTCGGGAGCTCTTGTTCATGTTCGGTCTCAAGCCCAGCGCAAAGCATGTACGTCGCGCAGGCGTCTTCGCGCTTTTCCTCGCCGCCATCGCGGCCCCCCTCGGCGCCAGCGCCTGGCAGGGAGCAGACTGGACATCCGGCCTGCGCTGGTCGGATGGCCGCGAAGTCCAGTGGCGCGCCACCCGGGCGCTCGGATGTGACGGCTCGAATGTCGAGCTTCGTCTCATCAACAACACGACCTCGTCGGGCGACGTGAACCTGAAGGACATCACCTTCCAGTGCGCCCGTCCCTCAACCTTCGTTGCGCCGTCGCGAACGATCGGCACGATTGCGCCGGGCGGCACATACAGCGCGCCGGTCATCAACTGCGCCTGCGCCGAAAAGGGCGGCGTGAAGGAACTGATGTCGGTTTCGAACGAGATCGCGCGCGGCGACAACAGCAAGACCTATGTCAATGGCTGCTCCTACAAGGGTGGCTATGCCAGCGGCGCACGAGATGGCCGCGGCGTTTATTCCTGCCCGGATGGCTATCGCTATGAGGGCAACTACACCGCCGGCGAGATCAACGGCGCGGGCACGGAAAAGCTGGCGACCGGCGAAGTCTATACAGGCGCGTTCGTGAACGGCGAGCGCAACGGCCTTGGCCGCATGACCTATGTCGATGGCTCCTCCTACGAGGGCGATTATGTGCGCGGCAAGCGCGAAGGCACGGGCACGCAAACCTTCAAGGACGGCTCGGTTTATATCGGCGAATGGAAAGGCGACCGCCGCAATGGCGATGGCGCCTACACCACCGGCGACAAGATGTGGACGTATGACGGCAACTGGCTGAACGACCGCCGCAGCGGCGACGGAAAGCTCGCGGCCAATGATGGCTCATACACCTATATCGGCGCATTCGCGGATGACCGCCGCACGGGCCAGGCCACCGCCACGTTCAGCGACGGGCGCGTCTTCCGCGGCACGTTCGTCAATGACCAGCAGCAGGGTCCGGGCGAACTCACCTTCAAGGACGGCCGCAAGATCACCGGCCAGTTCCTCGACCACCGCCCGAACGGCGCCGCGGTTGAAGTCGGCAATGTCGCCACGATCGATGGAACGTGGGTGGCCGGCCTGCTGCAGGGCAAGGCCGTGGTTCAATACCAGACCGGCGAGCGCTTCGAGGGCCAGTACGTCAATGGCAAGCGCAACGGCCTCGGCGTCGACACGCGCCGGGATGGCTCGAAGGAAGAGTGCCGCTGGGTCGAAGACACCCGCCAGCCGCAATGCACACGCATCACGCCGGACGGCAAGCGCATCGAGTACCGCTCAAACGGCCGGAACTAACGCGACGCTTATGCTGGCGGCTTCGCGATCACGGGCGGTGCAAACACGATCGTCTCGGGTGTCGGCTCGCCTTTGAAGAAGGCGACAACCGCATCGGCGACGCGCTTGTCCGCTTCGTAGATGTTGTGGCCGCCATTCTCGACGATCAGGCGCCGCCGGTTCGAGAAGCCCTTTGTCTCCTCCGCCGCTTCATCCGGATAGGTCCGTCCGTCGAGCGTGCCGGAGATGAAGAGAGCGGGGATGTCCGATCTGAACGGCGCACGAAAATCGTCGCCCAGGTCGAACTGCGGCCGCACACCCATGACGTGCGGCATCGGGAAGTTCAGCGCATCGCCCAGCAACGACGTCTCAGCCTCCCGGTTCGTCAGGGCAAGGCGCGCGGCTGTCGCGCCGGATGCAAGATCCATCGCTTCAGGCATACCGCGGAACGCGGCGAACTGCGCGCGGAAGCCGTTCAGCAGCGGCGCAACCTGCTGATAGTCGCCATTGTCCAGCGCCCGATACATCAACGGCACGCGCGCAAAGCCGGCGGGATCGGCTGTCATCGAGGACACCAGCAACTGTACTGCGAAACCGTCGAACGTGACTGATACCGGCGCGGCAGCGCCCGCGGGCGTGTAGCTGACGGTTGCCGGATGGGCGTTCAGCTTCGCATGAACGCGCCGCATCATGCCGGCCAGATCCGGGTAGAGAGCGTGGGCTGCGGGATCGGCGTCGATGATCTCCTGGACGTGCGCGAACACCTTGTCCGTCAGCGCCGGCCGCTTGATGGTCTGATCGAGACCTTCAATGCCCGACAGAACGGCGCGCCCCACGGTGGCCGGATGATACTTCATCACCGTCAGGCCAAGATGCGAACCGTAGCTGATGCCCCACAGGTTCACGCGGCGCGCGCCCAGCGCCACGCGGAGGTCTTCGATGTCGTGTGCATTTTCAAGCGTGGTGTAGGCGTCAATGTCGACGCCAGCTTGTTCCCACACGCCGAAACAACGGGTCAGCGATGAGCGATTGAAGGCGACGATGTTCGCACGTGTCACGGGCGTATCCGCGCCGAAGGGCGGAACGTTCACACACGGCGTCATTGAACTCGACAGGCCCGTCCCCCGCTGGTCGAATGCGATGACGTCCGCAACTTCGCGTAGCGCCATGAACAACGAGAACCGTGGACCGGTTGCTGTGTCCGTCCCCGTGCCGCCGGGACCGCCTGCGAGGTAGACGATAGGGTCGCCCGGCGTCGCCGAGGTCGAGGGAAAGCGGACAAAGCCGATCTTGATCCTGCGCGAATTCGGATCGTCGCGATTTTCAGGAACGGTGAAGCTGCCCTTCTCCGCTTCGACTTTCACGCCGCCCCTGCTGGTGAACACATAAGGTTCGAACACGGCTGTCACCGGAGGCAACGGCGCAACAGCCTCCGCCTTAGGGGCAGGAGCGGTTGGCTCGGGCGCGCCCGAGCACCCAGCCAGCACAGTCAATGCTGCGGCGTAAAAGACATGACGCATGGGCGATTCCTTGCCGCTTCCGGTAAGCGGCAAGGCTCTGGCACATCTACCGCCGCGATCAACCTTCGTCGCGGTCGCCTTTTTCCTGGATCGAGCGACCCGAGCGATCAGCCGCGCGGCCGCCTTCGAGGATGCCGTGCAGGCCGTAATTGCCTTCGTGGCAGGCGTATTCGTAGACGTTGTCGTTGACGTGGTTCATCCCAACTTCGCCTTTCCACACCTGGCTGTAGAGCGCCGGATCGTGGATCTCGAATTCGTAGAGTACCTGCGTTTCGGAGTAGCGGGTGAACTTCTCGATCACCTTGCCGCCCGCCGTCAGCTGAACCTGTCCGCCGCCGTTCGGGTTGATGTTGATGGTCTCGACCACCAGCGTGTCGCCTTCCCACCAGCCGATCGAGTCGCCCAGATACGGGTTCAGCGCCTTCGCCTTGTGCTCGGCGTTGAGCGGGATGATGCGTGCATCGTGGTTCATCTCGACGACGATGACGACGTAGTCCTTCGACTGCACGAACTGGTAATTGTTGTTGTACAGCACGTTCATCATCGGCGGGCCGCCCGTGCCGCCGAAGCCGACGATGCAACGCTCGCCCGCGCCACGCTCTTCCGGGTTGTCATAGCCCGACCCACGGCCCTGTCCGCGTTCACCGCGCATCGAGGTCAGCAGTTTGCGGCCGTCCGCGGAGAACGGCACCTGCCCGCTCGGCGGATCGACGATCCACGACGTGCGCCACGTGCCCTTCACGTTGGCGAGGTTGGAACCCGGATCGATCCAGAACGAGTTGTAGCCACGGCCCGACGCGAGATCCTTGCCGTCCAGCAGGCCGTCGCCCGTCTTCTGGTTGTCGTCGGTCGCCTGACGGATGTTCGACGGATCGTTCTTGCGCGCTTCTTCCGCATCGGCGTCGTTGAGGATCAGCGTCTTGAACTTGGCCGGGCGCGTCATGCGCGTGTTGGACGAGTTCGACCACACGCCAGACAGATCCGGCTGGCCGATCGCCAGACGCGGCGCGACGTAGCCGGCGGCGACCTTGTCGCCTTCCTTGGCGGGCTTGAGATTGTACACCTCGATGCGCGCGCCCGTCTGGGCAGCAGCCTGGGCAGAAGCGGCGCCAGCGCCTGACATGGCCAGCGCAATCGCAACAGCGGCCAGCGAAACTTGGCGCAACTTCATGATAACTCTCCCTGATCCCGCCGGATCGCGCATCCACGCGCCGGTCTGATATTCCGTCCGTCCTCGGCCGCAGTCAGTCCGGCGTTACTCGGTGCCGTCCTTGCTGCTGTCGTTCACCTTGCCCTCGCGGTCGTTCTTGCGACCGGCTTCGAGGATGCCGTGGAGCGCATAGTTGCCCTCATGGCAGGCGTATTCGTAGATGCCATTGGCCGCGTTCAGCGACATCTGGCCCTTCCACGCCTGCGTGTAGAGCTCGGGGTCGCTGACCTCGAACTCGTAGAACACCTGCTTGTCGTTATAGCGCGTGAAGCGCTCGGTGATCTTGCCAGACGGGCTCAGCGCCACACCGCCGCCGCCGCGCTGCATGTTGATCGTCTCGACCACCAGCGTGTCGCCTTCCCACCAGCCGATCGAATCGCCCATCCACGGCGTCAGCTCTTTCGGCTGGTGCTTGGCGTTGAGCGGGATGATGCGCGCGTCGTGGATCATCTCGGACATGATCACGACATGGTCCGGCGACTGCGTGATCTGCGTCGTGTTGTTGTACAGATAGTTGCCGATCGGCGGGCCAGACGTGCCGAGGATGAAGCAACGCTCGTTGAGGTTGCGCTCTTCCGGGTTGTTGTAGCCATAGCCCGGATCGCGCCCCGCGGCGTTCTGCGGACGCGGACCGCCATACTCGCTGCGCGAAACGCCCGGCTTGAACGGCACCTGCCCGCTCGGCGGATCGACGATCCACGACGTGCGCCAGGTGCCCTTCACGATCGCATAGTTGTTGCCCGGATCGATCCAGAATGCGTTGTAGCCGCGGCCCGAGGCCAGATCCTTGCCGGTCAGAAGGCCGTCTGACTCTTTCTGGTTGTCGTCGGTCTGCTGGCGAACGTTCTGGGGATTGCTGGCGCGGGCTTTCGCAGCCTCATCGTCGGTCATCACCAGGTTCTTCGAGCTGCCCGGACGGCGCATCGCCGTGTTGGAAGCATTGGACCACACGCCCGAGATATCCGGCTTGCCGTCCTTGAGACGCGGAACCTTATAGCCCGGCTCGGTCACCGGGGCATTGATGGCCTTCTGGTCGGTTTCGGCGCCGGCCAGCGTGACGCCCGATTTCATGTCGCCGAAATCGACCCCGACAGCCTGGGCAAAGGCAGCGCCGCCGCCCGTCAGGGCAAGCGCCATGGAAACAACAGCCAGCGATACGTGGCGCAGTCCAGTCATTTAGGCCTCCCGAGGCCGGGTGTTCCGGCTCATCTGTATGTCTTACGTCGATAGATGCCGAATCCGGCGCTG
>CALMWO010000473.1 GCA_937873805.1 uncultured Hyphomonadaceae bacterium | reverse complement strand
AGTTCATCCGCCGCTTCCTGCTCCACGTCCTGCCGCGCGGGTTCCACCGCATCCGTCACTACGGCCTGCTCGCCGGATCTTCCCGTAGCGCCAGTCTTGCCCGCGCCCGCACGCTGCTCGGCGTCGCGCCCGAACCCGACGACGCGGGTCCCGAGCCGTCGGCCGATCCGTGCCCGCCATGCCCATGTTGCAGCGGCACCATGATCGTCATCGCGACCTTCGGCCGCTGGGGCCAGCCGCGCGCCCCGCCAGCGACGACGGCACCGGTCCGGGATACCGTGTCATGATCCGGCATGACCCATCTGCCAAAATGGCCGCGCAACGCAGGTGCCGGCCAGCAGGGCGACATGTGCCCAGCGGCAGCGGGCGTCCCGCCCAGCGCGCAACGGTCGGCAAAATCAGCGTGACAACCTGCGCGAACCCGACCGAGATCGGGCCATGCAACCGCCGTCGCGTGTTCCCCCATGCGGCGCGCCACCCGATCCGGGCGACGCCAAAGCACAAATCCCCATAGCTCGGCTCACGCGGACCGCAGGTTCCTGCATGAGAGGCTTTCGTACGCAAGTGCGCCCGAAACCCTTCACCATGCCGGACGAAAATCCGCCTAGCTGCGATGCACTCTATTCACGTCATTCGATTGTCCAATCTTCGATGCCGGAAGCCGCCGTTCGCAGAAGTCAGTCGCCAGATGTCCCGGAATGTCCGGGTCTGGGACATTTCTGCCCTTCCTAAACCGCTTTGCAGATGACCGGCTTTACCAGAAGCCGACACTGCGATGATCAGAGCGCAAATGGCGGCTAATGCGAGAGCGCTTGCCGCTTGCCGCCATTCAGCAAGCGCCCCCCAAAGCGGCAACAACATCCTCTTCTGATTTGCCCACCTAGAGGGGAGGATAGCTCGCAATCCGACAGAATGCCCAAAGGCGACAGTCTTGCCTGCTAGCTCGGTCTAGCACGCCGCCAGGCTGGGGACAGGCCGCGCCCCAAAGGAGTGGAGAGGCAGATGGTGTCGGATCGGCAGAATATCGCAGCAGGCACGCAGCAACCCGAAAAGTTCGATGTGATCATCGTCGGCGCGGGCATTTCCGGGATCGGCAGCGCGACCCTCCTGCGCAAGCATTGCCCGGATCTGAGCTTTGCCATTCTCGAAGCGCTTGAGGGCCATGGCGGCACCTGGCTGATCCACAAATATCCCGGCACCCGGTCAGATAGCGACCTGTTCACCTTCGGCTACGGCTTCAAGCCGTGGACCGGGCAGCCGATCGCCTCGCGCGATCAGATCCTCGACTATCTGGGTGATGCGATTGCCGATGCGGGCCTTGGTCCCTTCATCCGATATGGCCACAGCGTCACGTCCGCCAACTGGTCCAACGAAACCGCCAGCTGGCAGCTGACGGTCGAACGCAAAGGGGCCGACGATGTCGTGCAGATGGAGGCGAGCTTTTTGTGGATGTGTCAGGGCTACTACCGGCATGAGAAAGGCTACACGCCCCAATGGCCGGGCATGGACAGGTTCAAGGGCCAGATCATCCACCCCCAGCACTGGCCAGAGGGTCTCGATCTGGCGGGTAAGAACGTAACTGTGATTGGTTCGGGTGCGACCGCGGCAACCCTGATCCCGGCGCTGGCCGACCGCTGCGCGCACGTGACCATGCTGCAACGCACGCCGACCTATTTTGCCGCTGGCCGCAATGCTGACGCGCTGGCCGAGGAATTGCGCAGGCTGGATGTGGACCCTACCTGGGTTCACGAGATCATGCGGCGCAAGGTGGTGCGCGACCGGGCCGATCTGCTCGACCGCGCGCATTCATCGCCTGACAAGCTGAAGGCGATGCTGATTGGCGGTGTTCAGGCGCTGCTTCCGCAAGGGTTCGATGTCGAACGGCATTTCACGCCGCCTTATCGCCCTTTGCAGCAGCGCGTGGCGTTTGTGCCGGACGGTGACCTGTTCAAGGCCATTTCGGCGGGCAAGGCGTCGGTCGTGACAGATACGATAAGCACCTTCGACGATACCGGGATCGTGCTTGATTCGGGCGAGCGGATCGATGCCGACGTGGTGATCACCGCCACCGGGTTCGATATGGCAGTGATGGGCGACATCCCGTTCAGCATCGACGGCGCGCCGGTCAACTTTGCGCAGACCATAACCTATCGCGGAATCATGTTCACCGGCATACCCAACATGGCTTGGGTCTATGGCTATGGCCATTACAGCTGGACCTTGCGCGCTGATCTTGTCGCGGGCTTCGTCTGCCGGCTGCTCGATCACATGCACAAAAGCGGCGCGCGCAGCGTGATGCCGGTGCTCAGGCCCGAAGATCAGGGCATGGAACTGAAGCCGTGGGTCGATACCGATTACCTGAACCCCGGCTATCTGCTGCGCAGCCTCGACCGGCTGCCCCGGCGCGGGGACACGCCTGAGTGGCAGCACAGTCAGGACTATTTCTACGAAAGCGAGGCGATCCCTGCGATCGATCTCACCGATCCGGTTTTCGCCTACAGTCATTGATGAAACCGGCGCACCTCGCGCCCGCATCATCCATCAGTAAAAAAGCAAGGAGTGCAGGATGAAGAACTTGAAGGGCGGTGTGGCCGTGGTCACTGGCGGGGCTTCGGGTCTTGGCAGGGCGATTGCCGAGGAGGCCGCGCGGCGCGGCATGAAGTTGGTGATCGCCGATGTCGAGGCTGGAGCGATGGAGCAGGCCGTTGCTGACCTGCGTGCAGGCGGCGCCGAGGCGATCGGCGTGTTGACCGATGTGACCAGTGCCGCTTCGGTCGAGGCACTGGTGGTCGCGACCGAACAGCATTTCGGGCCGGCCAACCTGCTGTTCAACAATGCCGGTGTCGCATCGGGCGGGCCGATCTGGGAAAGCACCGAAAAGGACTGGAAGTGGCTGTTCGGCGTGAATGTCGATGGCGTCGCCAACGGGGTGCGCAGCTTTACCCCGCGCATGCTCGCGGCAGCCGCTGCAGATCCGGGCTATGAAGGCTGCATCGTGAACACCGCATCCATGGCGGGTCTGGTGACCGCGCCGGGAATGGGCATCTACAGCGTTTCCAAGCACGCGGTGCTGGCTTTGTCCGAATGTCTCTACCACGATCTCGATCTGGTCGGGCCGCAGGTGCGGGCGGCGGTGCTGTGCCCGTTTTATGTGTCCACGAATATCAGCCAGTGCCACCGCAACCGCCCCGCTGATCTGGTCAATGACAGCGGGCCGACCCGCTCGCAGCTGGCCACGCAGGCGATCTCCGCCAAGGATCTTGCCAACGGCACGCTGACGCCCGAAGAGGTGGCTGCGATCACTTTCAAGGCGATCGAGGAAGACCGGTTCTACATCTACCCCAGCCCGGAACAGCTGCCGATCGTAAGAAGCCGTCTCGATCATCTGGGGAACGGCACCAATCCCGACATCCCCTACGACGACATTCCGATGTTCAAGGCGCGGCGGGACAGTCTGAAAGCTGCACTAGCAGGGTGAGTGGGTCGCGCTCTTGCCGTGTGCGCCGCTTGTTGTAACCACATGGCCGTTGCTTCAACGATCTGGCGGCGCGGAGGGTGTGCTTGGCCGAACCGGGAAAACTGGATGAGGAGCTCGATGCCCTACTGCGCCGCCATGCGCGGCAGCGCGTGCTAGCGCGAGGCGAAGCGCTTTACGGCCGCGGCTCGCCGCCCGATGCGCTGTTCTGCGTCGAGCGCGGAATCATTCGCCTGAGTGTCACCAGCCCTGTCGGCCGTGAAGCGGTGCTGGGTCTGGTGACGCCGGGGCACTGGTTCGGCGAGGCATCACTGTTCACCTGCGAGCCGCGCGGCAATGATGCGGTGGCCGCCGTTGACAGCACCGTGCTTATGGTCCCCGCTGCCACCCTGCACGCCTTGATCGACGACCGCTCCGATTATCTACGGCAGTTCCTCGCCATGATGGGCCAGCGTTACAAGGCGGTGCTGAGCCGGATGGACGACACCGTGCTGCTGCCTTTGCCTGAGCGCCTCGCGCGGATCATCGTGCAAATGATCGATGCAGGCGGCAAGGCGGGCGATGCGCCAGTGCTACGTTTCTCGCAGGAGGAGGCCGCTCATATGCTCGGTGCATCGCGGCAAACCGTCAATCGGGTGCTGAAGGAGTGGGAGGCTGCCGGCATTGTGCGCCTGAGCTATCGCACGCTTACCCTGGCAGACCTCACGGCCATACGGCGGCTTTGCCGGGCATGAGCTGCATGGCGAGAGGTGGCAGATCGCAAGGGGGCAAGCCAGCCAATGAGGCTCGCAACGAAGTTAGGAAAGCCGCCATTCGCCTACCTATCCACCTCCGGCCATGAGCGGCACCAATGCGCGACCCCGACAGCCGGATGGCAGCATTCGGCGGAAGCAGACGTCGCAATTGATGGTCGGGAATGACTAAATCTGGGTCGAAAGCAGCCGCGATGGCGGGTGGCCGGGTAATGGCAGCTATCTTCAATCACCAATCCGCAAGCTGCCCGACAGCAATCGGCCCCGTTCCGGTCATTTGTACAGCCATATGCGACCGCCGGTTGCCATCCATGTTTTGTCAGCAGCACTGCGCATCTAGAAACCGGCGGACCGCATACAGATCGCTGATGTCGCCGCCCGTCATTCGCTCGAGGGCACTTCGCCCGGCGAACGGTGCTGCGGTGTTCGGGCGACGCATCCACGCGTCGGCGCGATCTGGCTGAGGTGGTCCCGGAAAACTGGACAGGATGCTAAGCTACTCCCGACGTGAAGGA
>CALMWO010000472.1 GCA_937873805.1 uncultured Hyphomonadaceae bacterium | reverse complement strand
GGCTCCGCCGCGCGCTTGATCGTGAAAGGCCCCCTGGCGATTTTCATTCTTACTGGCCCGGGGGACGCAGGAAGTCGCGCTTGCCGAGAAGCACGCCGTTGTGGCGCAGGATGTTGTACGCCGTCGCGGAGTGGAAATAGAGGTTCGGGAAAACGAAACTCGACAGATACGCGCTGCATGTCATCGGCAGTTCCTGTCCGCCGCCGATCGGAATATTGATGACCGTCTCGGCGCGCTTGTCCATCGCTTCGGACGATGCGCCCTGCACATAGGCATTGGCCTTGGTCGTGCGCTCGATCAGCTGCGCGAAGCTCGTCTCCACATCGGGGAATGAGGGCAGGTCGGTTCCGGCAAGCCGCGCCGCGCCGCGCGTCAGCTGGTCTGTCGCGATCTGCACCTGGCGCGACAGCGGAAACATGTCCGGGAAAAGCCGGAAGCCGAGGAACACCTCCTCCGGCAGCTTGTGCGTGGCCGCATGGTCGGCGCCCTTTTTCAGGATGCCGCCGAGCGCGCCAAGCATCTGGGCGCTCGCGCCCTTGATGGTCGCGGAAATAGCTGCAGTCATTGTCAAACCCCGTCACGGTTGTGGCGGTGTCTTACCGCGTGCGGGCAAGGCCTGACAGCGGAAAATTTGCGCACAGCAACTTGCGTATCGCATGGCCGGGTCATACGGCTCGCGTATCGGGGGAGGATGCGTCGCCAAAATTGTTGCGCATATTCGCATGGGCGCATGCGGTGATCGGCGGCACAGGCGTCGCCGTGTTCGTCGGCGCGCTGGGCATTGCGCTGGCGGCGAAAGACCCGGCCTACGACGACGAGATCATGATGCTGATCGGCATCTTCGGCATGATCGTGCTGGTCTTCTTCGTGCCGTCGCTGATGGGCGGCATTGGCCTGCTCAAGGGGCTGCCATGGGCGCGCGGGTTCTTCTGGATACAGGCCGCGTTTCTGGCGCTGGTCATTCCGGTCGGCACGCTGCTCTCGGGCATCAGCCTGTGGGTGCTGGTATCGACGCGCGAGGTTTCAGCGGATGGCGGGGTCGCGAAGTTCGAAGCCTTCGTTCACCGCGCCATACGGCCGCTGGTGCTGGCGTTGGTCGCGCTGTTCATTCTCGGCGTGATCCTGGGGCTGGGTTATCTGTTCCGCGACGTGATCGACCCACCGAAATCGCAGATCCTCACGCCGCTGCCCAGTGGCGTGCCGGATACCAGCGACCTGCCGAGGTTCGAATACGTCCCGCCTACTTTACCTCGCGCACCGGGACAGTGATGTTGCACAGGCCGATGCGGCCAACGGGCTTGGTATAGAACCCGTCCTTCCGCCAGCGCCGCGCATTCACCAGCGTCTGGAATGAGGCGCTGTCAGTCCGCATCTCTTCCAGATTGGTGCGTTGCGATTCCGGCAGGTCCGCCGCGATCTTCATGTCGGCATAGCGATGGTATTCAGCCGGCGTCTTGTAGAAGCCGGCATCTCCTGTGCCGCGCGGAAACGCCGCCAGGATTTCCATCCCCTGCACAACCTTGCCCACCACCGTCAGCTGGCGATCCAGCGCACGCGGCGACTGTCCGATGATCGTGTAAAGCTCGGTGCCGCCGCCGGAGTTCTCATCGCTGTCGCGGCCCGCGCCCACCATGCCATAGCAATGCGCCAGCCAGACACGGTCCTTGTCGCGCGCCGCATAGAAGCCGTCAGAGAAACCAACCTCGTCTGCAAACGTGTCCGGGTCGGGCAGGATTTCAAACGGCACCGGCGCGCTGCGGGGCAGGGTGAACTCAGCGTTGAGCTTCTCGACGCCCACTTTCGGCGCCCGCAGGGGCTCTGCGGCCTGCGCCCACTGGGTC
>CALMWO010000471.1 GCA_937873805.1 uncultured Hyphomonadaceae bacterium | reverse complement strand
ATTCATCCAGCGCCCCGCGGGTGGGAAAATCTATGTCCACATGAAATCGATCGGGAAAAGCGTCGAGCGCCCCAAAGCCGGCGACACGCTTTCCTACGAAATCGATGCAGGCTCTGCCGGGCGGCCCGTCGCAATCAATGTTCACAATCACGGCTCGCCAAAAGCAACGGCAGCACCCAAGCAAGCCGCGCCTAAATCCGTACAGACGCCCAAGCGCGCCCGCCCGGAGCCCGGTCTGCTCAACATCTCGACGCGCGTTGCCGCCGCGGCCGTGCTTCTCGTCCTGTTGGCCAACGACATCATGCTGGGACGTTTCCCGCCGTGGGTCGGCCTGCTTTACCTGATCGCCGGCATCGCTTCCTTTGTGTTCTATCAGGCTGACAAGCGCGCGGCGGAACGCCGCGAATGGCGAGAGCCAGAGCGCCGGCTTCACCTGCTCGATCTCACCTTCGGAATCATTGGCGGACTGCTTGCCCAGCACGTCCTGCGCCACAAGACCTACAAGCCGGGCTTTGTCACGGTTACAGCGCTGATCACGGCGCTACACGTATTGATGCTCGGCCTGATCATGTTTGGCGTCTATGCGCCGGGCTCGGTGGGCGACTTCTTCCGCCACACATTCCCGGGCTGACCCGGTCTCAGACCGCGATATCGAAATCGTCGAGATCGAGATCGCCGTCTTCAAGGCCCGTGCCCTGTTCGCTATCGCCCGGCTTGGCATAGCGGGCTATCGCCTCGAACAGGATCTCGCGCACAATCGGCTTGGCGATGTGATCGTCGGCGCCGGCCGCTTTCGCTTCCAGCACATGCTCATCGGTCGCGTTGGCTGAGACCGCCAGCATAGGCGTCTGCGGCCGACCATTGTCGCGTTCCCACGCGCGAATGGCGCGCATGGCGGCCAGGCCCCCCATGATCGGCATCTGCAGGTCCATCAGGACGAGATCGAAGCGGTTCGTCGAGAATTTCTCGACGGCTTCCTTGCCGTTCTCCGCGAAAGTGATCTGCAGGCCAGACTGCGCCAGAAGCAACTCCACCACGCGGCGGTTCATCGGATTGTCTTCCGCAACCAGCAGGCGGAGATTTTCGATGCGCGTCTCGGTGTCGAAGTCTTCGACCGCCACAGCCGTCATGGCGCCCAGAGCCGCAATGCGATCGCGCGAGATCGGGCAGATAACTTCGAACGTCGAGCCCTCGCCCTCTTTCGATTGCGCGCTGACCCTGCCATTCATCAGCTCGACCAGCCGCTTCACGATGGACAAGCCGAGGCCAAGCCCGCCGAACTTGCGCGAGGTCGAAATGTCAGCCTGCTCGAAACGTTCGAAGATCCTGTCAGCCAGTTCCGGCGCGAAGCCAACGCCCGTGTCGCTGACCGCGAGGCGCAGCTGCGTCTTGCCATCCGGCGCTTCGTCCACGGTCGCTGAAACGCTGATGTGGCCGCCTTCGGTGAACTTGACCGCATTGTTGAGCAGGTTGCCCAGCACTTGCCCGATCCGCACCGGATCGCCGCGGAACACGCCATCGCAGCTGGCGGAAATGAATGTATCGAACCGCAGGCCTTTGGCCTCCGCGCGCGTGCGCGCCGCTTCGCAGGTGTTGCGCAGCGCCTCTTCAAGTTCAAACGGACGCACATCGAACTGAATCTCGTCGCCCTCAAGACGGGAGAATTCAACGAGATCGTCCATGACACGCAACAGCGTGCGGCCCGACGTCGAGATCAGGCGCACCATTTCGCCCTGACGCTCATCGAGCTGCGTACGCGCCAGCACTTCGGAAACCGCGAGCACGCCGTTAAGCGGCGTGCGGATTTCGTGACTCATGTTCGACAGGAAGTCCGACTTGGCTGCTGCTGCGACCAGCGCGCGCTGCTCGGCCTCCATCGCCTTGATCTCGATATTCTTGCGGGCCGTGATGTCCTGGATGACCGCGAACGCGCGCGCGGGCGAACCCTTCACGGTCTTGAGGATGCGGATCGAAGCCGCATGCCAGATCTCACGGCCGTCAGCGAAGCTCACGCGATATTCCGCTGTGTAAGGCGGCCCACCGGCAAGGTGCGCGCGCCATTTGTGAACAAGCACGTCGCGATCGGAGGGGTGAATCCAGGAGTCGCCGCCCGTAAGGGAGTCGAAGGTCGGCCTTTGCGGGAAGAAATGCTTCCAGTCACCTTCGAGATACGTTTCACGAAGCTCGAAATCGAGTTCCCAGATCATCATCTGGGTGATCGACATGCCGAACGACATGCGTTCTTTCGAGGACTCAATCTCGTGCTGCGCTTCAACGAAGGCCGTCACGTCCTCGTGCATCGACACCATGCCGCCGATCTGGCCGTCGCCATCACGCCATGGCGCGCCCGACCATTTCAGCCAACGCTGCTTACCACTGCGACTTGTGTACGGATCGCGATCGTGACTGATCACCTCGCCGCGCAGGACCTGGCGATGTATCGTGCGCCACTTGTCCGGTATCCAGTGCATGAGGTCGTATAGCGATCGGCCCAACACCTCTTCCTCGGGCAACCGGCGCTCGGCAATCCAGCTCGCGCTGGCCATCAGCACGCGCATTTCCTTGTCATACATGCAGATCGGCGTCGGCGCCGCCTGCACGAAACGGCGGACGGTGGAGTCTGCCTGGAGCGCGGCCTGCAGCGCCGCATGGCTATCTGTCTTGTCGACCACGACGCCGTGCATGGCTTCGACCTGCCCGCGCGCATCGATCGATGGCGAGCCGGCAACCTGGATCAGGCGTGTCGTTCCATCCGCGCGTCGCACGCTGAAGGTCTGCCTCACAGGCTTGCGCTTTTCGAACGCATCGCGTGCTGCAGCGACTGCGTTCTCCCGTTCGGAAGGAAGGATCATCTCGACAAAATCGGTCAGCACCAGCGGCGGCGCCGCGGGATCAAGGCCAAGAATGCGCGAGGCGCCCGCAGAGCACTGAAGCTTGAAATCGCGACCTGCCCGCCAGTGGCCGATGTCGCCCACCTGTTCAACCGCGTCCCGCGCCGTGGCCGTTTCCAGCCGTTCGCGCTCCAGCATATCCTGGCGTGTCACGTCACGACCGACAAAGGAGATCAGCCCAGCCGGCCCAAGCCAGGAGAGGTCTGCGTCGATCAGCTTCAGCTCATGACCGATCTTGAAGCGCATCTGCAGCGAGCGCGTCGGGGTCTTTTCGTTCAGCGTACGAAGCGCTTCGCGAGCGCTCTCGCGGCGCTCCGCATCGAGGTAGGAAATGATGGAGGCGTCATGCGCTCCGCCCGCAGGCCCTGTTAGCCGGCGATAGGCGATGTTGGCGCGAATGACCCGGCCGTCCTGATCGATGAGGGCGAAAGCTTCCGAGACCGAATTGAGAAAATGCTCGATAGCCGCCGTGAACGACTTTTCGATCACCTCTGGCGGCGATGCCGAACCCAATGGAAGCGGAGCGGACGTCATGAAACAGGCGACCGAGACTAAGAAGACCCGGCGTTATCTCGCGTGATAACGGTTAACAAACCTGTATGATAAAAAGGGTTTTCCCTGCGGCTCGGTCGCAAAAGCCCCCGTATTATCTGAGCTTTCCGGCCTTAACCTACGGCAGACAAAGCGCCTGCCGGGCTTTTTCGATCCGCTCGATATGCAGGTTGAATGGCGCCCAGTCGTCGCGCTCCGCGATATGAGCCCACACCGCCTCGACCTCCTCGATCACGAGGCTCACTGGAGCTTCTTCCTTGAAATAGGCGTGGTCGAGCCGTTCCGGTCGTTCTGGCTGATGCTCCAGCAACGCCCGGCGCACCGGCTCGAAGCCGGGCTGCGCATACAGCTTGGCCAGCGGACTTGCCCCTGCCCGCGTCTCGCTCGCTTGTCCCCCAAACCAGTCGAAGAACACTTGCGGCCACGGCGCCCGCGTCTCACCCATCCACGCGAACAGCGCTTTGATCAGGGCCAAGTCCTGCTC
>CALMWO010000470.1 GCA_937873805.1 uncultured Hyphomonadaceae bacterium | reverse complement strand
ATCCCATGCGCACGACCAACGCCCCGGACCAATTCGACACCACGCGCGCACTCGATCGCCTTGCCCGCGTGCTCGACGGCACGCCGCACGCAGTCGACTCCGATGCCCTCGACCAGACGCGTTCGCGCCTGCTGCGCGAGATCGCCTCGCTCGGCTACCAGCCGCAGGTGATCGCACAGAACGCCTGCCGGGGCTCGATCTCGGGATCATCCGTGCGCTGCGCCTTCGTGCAGAACGTATTCTTCACCGCAGGCTCAGGCGATGGCCCCGCTCTCGTGCTTACCGCGCACTATGACAGCGTCGAAGCCAGCCCCGGCTTTGGCGATGACGGCATCGGCGTCGCCGTCTGGCTGGAAGTGGCGCACCTGCTGAAGCAGAACCCGCCAACACGGCCGGTGATGTTCCTGCTCACCGATGGCGAGGAAGCCGCGCTGCTCGGCGCACAGGCCTTCGTGGATTCAAAAGCAAAATACGGCATCGAGGTGGGCCGTATCATCAACCTCGAAGCCCGCGGCGTGCGCGGTCCCGCGATGATGTTCGAGACCGGTCACCCTAACGCCGGCATCGTCGGCGACTGGTCGAAGAGTGGCGCACGCCCCGTCGCCAACTCGATGATGACAGCAATCTACGAGCTTCTACCCAACTCGACCGACCTCACCGTCCACCTCAACGACAAATCCACCGGCATCAACATCGCTATCGCCGATGGCCTCGATTTCTACCACACCAATCACGACGACCTCGAACACCTCAATCGCGCCAGCGTGCAGCACATGGGCGACCAGGCGCTGGGCGCCACGCGCGCTTTCCTTGCTGGCGACTGGAGTGGCGACAAGGATGGCGGCGAGATCGCCTACTCGGACATCGGCGCGCGCCTGTTCGTGTCGCTGCCGCAGATCTTCTCGCTGCTCCTGCTTGGCGTGTGCTTTGGTGTTGCCGCCATGCTGCTCGTCCGTCCCACGCGCACCGGCGGCTGGCAGAAGCTCGATTGGCGCGGCTTTGCCTTGCCGCCTGCTTTGTATGTTGTGGCAGGCGCACTCGCCTACCTCGCACAGCAGGCCATCGGCCTGGTCCGCCCGGAGCCGACGTACTGGACCGCCTATCCGCAGGCGTTGAACATGGCGATCTTCGCAGCCACCGCGCTCGCCGGCGCGCTCGCGCTCTCATTCCTCGCTCCCAACTCAAAACGCGAAACCCTGTTCGCATCCGGCTGGTTCTGGTTCCTCATCGTCGGGCTTGGCCTGTCGATCGCCGTGCCCGGCTTCTCGATCCTGTTCCTCATTCCCGGCATCGTCTTCGTGCTGGCTGGCGCGACGGCGTGGCTGTTCCCGCGCTATCAGCTGATCGCCTATGGCATCGCCAGCGCGATGCTGGCGCTGATCTTCTTCCCCGTCCTGCAACTGCTCGATGTTATGATGGGCATGAGCCTCGCCGCCGTGTTCGGCGTTGTTGAAGCAATGGTCCTCGCGCCGATGCTGGCCATGATCGGCGGCCTGCGTGGCGGCAAGACCGTCGTACTTGGCGCGCTCGGCGCCGCGCTGGTCGCTGGCCTGGCCGCAACAGCTATCGTGCCCGCTTACAGCGTAGACCGTCCGCTCGCGCTCAACTTCTCCGCCCAGTACGACATGGACAACAACAAGGCCGCGCTGTTCGCCGGCGCCCGCCCGGGCGCGTTGCCGAAGGAAATCCGCGACAAGCTCACCGTCGGCGAAATCCCCTCTCCCATCGGCAGCCCGCCCAACCTTGCCGCAAAGCAGCTGCAGTTTGCGCCGCGCACGCCTGCGATGGCGACACTGATCGGCGATACCGCAACCGGCGAAGGCGATCGCGTCATCCGCCTGCAGCTATCAGCCCCCGCTGCCCGCCTGGTCCGCCTGCGTATTCCCGCCGGGGCGCACCCCGTGAAGTTCGGCTATGGCGATCGCACCACGGCGCTGCGCGAACCGCAGCAGGGTTACTTCATCATCGAAATCCTTGGCCGCGCCGCCGACGGCGCCGTGCTCGAGTTCACGCTGAAGCCTCCAGCCGGCGCGCCCGCCGAGAAACCTGACTGGCTGGTGCAAGGCGTATGGACCGAGCTTCCGCAGGAAGCGCGCGCCATCGCAGACATGCGGCCAGACACCGCCGTCCGCATCCAGATGGGCGACACAACGATCACGACAAAGAAGCAGCAGTTCTAGACGACGCCCGCGCCGCAATTGGTCAAGCTGGTGAGCATGCCCGCATCCTTCGACGGTCGGCCCTCCGGGCCTGCTCAGGATGAGGGCGCACTCACAAAACTCACCCAATCCTGTGGGAAAACCCCTCGCCTAACCACTCGCTAACCATTGCCGCGCCACACCGTGACACCGCCGGCGGCCACCCATAGCTCGCCGCCCGCACTGACCCAAAAAGCACTGACCCG
>CALMWO010000469.1 GCA_937873805.1 uncultured Hyphomonadaceae bacterium | reverse complement strand
CTGTCCTGCGTGGCCGCCATCGCAGGCGCTTCCTCGTGCGCTCGGATCGCAATGTCGATCTCTCGGCTTTCCTTGCCGCATGGAAGGAGCGTGTGAAGCTGCCGTCCAATGTCCGCGTCGCGCTCGACGTCGAGCCCTACAGCTTCATGTAAAGAAAAGGCGCAGGTCGCTGGGCAAGCGATCCTGCGCCATCAGGGAGGGGCGGTCCGCCGCCTTCTTGGTGCGGCTTTGAGCTCGGGGGGGATTGAGCGACCACCCTTGTCGTGCAGGCGTTATTTCACTCTCACGCCATTCATCATGGCGAGCTGGATCTGGCTGATGTCGCCGGGGCCGATCTTGTCGTAGGCCGCCTGCAGCACGCTGCGGATCGGTTCAAGCGCGGCGTTTGCCGAGCCCTCCGTCTTGAAGGCGCCGTTCCAGTCTTTCGCTGCAATCTGCGGATCGATCTTGGCGAGGAAGGCCTTGCCGGTGGCGTGAACCTTGTCACAGGCAGACTTGATCGCCGCATCGACAGCGTTCTTGTCAAACCAGGTGCGCACCCTCGAGAAGTCGAATTTGTATCGGCCATCCTTCGGCATGTAGGCTTCGCCGGCGATGGTCACGCGGGCTTCGATGTTGTTGGCGCCGAGAGCCGAGTCCATCATGAACTGACCAACCTCGTAGCGCCAGCCGGAGCCGTAACGCGCATAAACACCGCTGGCGGGGCAGTACGCGGCAACCTTCGCGTTGACGAGGTTGTCGAACTCAACCTGCGCAGCATGGTGTTTGCGCATGATCGGTTCGTACTGCGCCTTCATGAAAGCAATGTCTTCTGGCGTCGATGCGCGCTCGACCTCGACAACAGGTGTCGGGGCCTTGGCCTTGGCCGCCGTGTTCTCGGACATCTTCGACATCATGACCGCGATCTGCGCTTCGCTGAAATTTGCGAAACTCGTCGCGAGTTGTTGCCGCGCCATCGGACGCATTGAGGGTTCGACGTCCTTGAGCATCGCCTCGATGGCGCGTTCCTGATCAGGGCGCAGCTTGATGGCGCCTGCCGTCTGCGCTTCGCCAGAGCTCGGCGACATGAACACGGCGGCAAGGCAGACAGCAGCCAGCGGATAGAGGAAGCGCATTTTCGGCGCGTTTGCCCGGTTGACCACCTGGGTCGAAGGCAGGGGAAGCTTTTCGGTATTCATCGGAAGATTCTTTCTTCTCTTGTTTTTCAGCGCCGGATGTTTCCGTGTCGCCGGGGGAGGTTAGAGGTTCTTGCGCCTTAGCTTTTGGTAGCCGTCGGCATTTGCGGGATGAACGGGATGTGCGGACGATCCGGCGCGACGCCGGGCGACAGCGCCGCGGGCGCCATCTCACCCTTCGCTCCGAGCGACTTGATATAGGCGTAGATCGCCTTCAGATCCTTGTCGCTCATCGCCTTGAGGCTCGGCCACGGCATGGGCGGACGGCCCTGACCGGCGCGCGACATCTCGATGAACTGCGCTTCATCCATGTTCTGGAACGACAAGCGCAGGTTGGCCGGATAGCTCACGCCCCACGGGCCTGAGAAGCCGACGCTATCGCCCGTCAGCCATTCGGCTTCCGCAGGAGAAGCGCCGTTGGTCATCGCGAAGCCTGGCGTGTGGCAGTCATTGCAGCCGCCGATCTTCACGAGATAGCGGCCAGCGTCGACCTGTGAAGCGGCGGCGACGTGTTCGGCGCCGAGCGCTGCTTCGGCGGCAGCCGGCGCCGCGGCTGCGGGTTTGCTGCAGCCCTGCAGGGCGAGCAGTCCGGCGATCACGACGAATGCGGTGTGAGCGTAGATGTTGGTGGTGTGTGCAGACATGATTGCTTCCTCTGCCGGCGTAACCGCCGGTCTCTTGTTGGTTTGGCTTTTGCTCGTTTCAGTCTTTGCCAGCCGTTGTTTTTTGGGAGGGCCGGTCAGGTAGGCTCAGTGGTTCTGAACTCGTGTTTTCATTCGTGTTTCCTCAGTCTTCTTCTTATGTCGTCAGGCTAATGCCTTGTTCTGTGCTTCGACCGCGCTGCGCCAGCCGTAGAAGCCGGCATGCACTTCGTCCCAGGTCGGCAGCGCCTTCATCGTGTTCATCCAGCGATGGACGTTGGCGAACGGACGAAGGTCGTAACCGACCAGCTCTCCGGCTGAGACGATGCCCGAGCCGAAATAATCAGCGATCGTGATCTCGTTTCCGCAGATGAAAGTCTTCGCGCCGATCCATGTGTCCAGCGCCTTCAGTCGTCTCGCGGCACGCGGCTCGTGCAGGGCGATGAATTGTTTCTGCGCTGGACCGGGCAGCCGGTAGTGCGAAAGAACGCGCGAGTAGACGAGACCATAAACGTAGTCGCGCATCAGGTAGGTGTTGAAGAAGTCCATCACCTCGTTCACGCGCGCCCGGGCCTTCAGCTCCTTCGGGTAGGCGCGCGAGTCGCCGAGGTCAGCGAGATATTTCAGGATCGCCGAGCTTTCGGTGAGGACGAAATCATCATGCTCGAGCACAGGCACGGCCTGGTTCGGGGTGAGCCGCGTGAACCACTCAGACCTGTTCTCGTCGGAGAAGAGGTCGTTCAGCTGGTAGTCCAGCGGAATGCCGTTTTCGGATGCGAACAGGATGATGGGGCGGCAGGTCGTCGACGCCGGGTCGTAATGCAGCCGGAGAGAGCCGCCCGGCGCCTTCCAAGGAGGAGGGGGGGAGATGTTCCTGGAAGGGGCCGGGGGAGTCATGAGGAGGGATCACGCGTACGATTGAGGTCGTCTTCTTGAGTATTCTTCTTGGTGGGCGGTGTCTTTGACATCTCGTCCGTGACATTCAGGTACGGCTTGTCGCACCCTCCCACAATCCGAAGTATTGCAGAGCGATCTGCAATTATGCATAACGCAGAATGTTCGAATGGAGCGACCTCAGGCATTTCCTGGCGGTGGCGAGGGGCGGTAGCACCTTGTCTGCATCCAAGATTTTGGGCGTTAATCAGACAACCGTGGCTCGCAGGGTCGGAGCACTGGAAGAGGCGCTCGGCGAGAAACTCTTTGAAAAAACCGCAGGAGGCTATCGTCTGACCGAGGTAGGTTCTGCGATGGTGCAGAACGCCGAGCGGGTTGAAGCGGAAGCCGAAGCCTTCGCCCGTATGGTGGCCCAGCGCAGCCGCAAGCTGCTCGGCATGATCCGTGTCACTACCAATGATGTGCTGGCCGATTGCCTGCTGACGCCGTGGCTCAGGGAATTCACCCAGCGCTTTCCCGTCGTGCAGGTCGAGACGATCATCACCGATCGCCGTCTCGATATTTCGCGTGGCGAGGCCGATATCGCGTTGCGGGCAAACACATCGAAAGGTCCTGCACTTGGCGAGGGCGTGACGGTGAGGCGTCTCGCGACCGGCAAGTGGGGCGTTTATGCTTCCAAGAAATATGCTGCCGAAAACGGATCTCCGTCCAACGCGCAGGAGTTGGCGAAGCATCCAATCATCGCGGGCGCGGGTGAGCTCGCGCGGTTCGATCCCGCCTTTCTTCAGGAGGCCAAGGCGGCAGGCGCGATCATCCGGCAGGCATCGTCTTCCATTCTCAACATTGCCGGCGCCATCCGTTCCGGCCTCGGCGTTGGCGGCATTCCCTGCATGCTGGGCGAACTGGATCCTGAGCTGCAGCTCTGCTTCCTGTTCGATGAAGCCGACTATGACCTGACGCTGATCACGCGCGAGGAAATGCGGAATCTTCCCCACGTGCGGGCCTTCAACGATTTCATCGCTTCGCGCACGGCGGCTCTGAGGCATATGATCGAGGGAAGAGCCTAGAAAAACGAGGGAGCGCGCGATGGGGTATCTTCGGCTGAGACAGATCGCTCTGGTCGCAAGCGACCTTGCCACGACCGAGAAGCAGATCGCGGATGTGCTGGGTCTTGAGATATGCTTCCGCGATCCGGGTGTCGGCAAGTACGGCCTGCACAATGCGTTGTTCGCCATGGGCGGCACATTCCTCGAGATCGTCGCTCCAACGCAGCCGAACACAGCCGCAGGCCGCTATATCGAGCGGCGCAAGGGCGATGGCGGCTATATGTACATTGTCGATTGCGATGACCTTGAGCATCGCCGCGAGCATTTCATCAAGCACGGCGTGCGGCTGGTCGAGGATCTGAAGTCGAGCGAAGGCGCGCTGACAGGCGAGGCGCTGCACCTGCATCCGCGCGACACGGGCGGCTGTCTGCTTTCGGTTGACCGGCATTCGCCCGATGGCGAGACGATGTCCGGGTCCTACAAATGGGCGGGGCCGCACTGGCAGGCGCATGATCGCTCAGCCACGATCGGCGCGATCATCGGCGCTGGTATCCAGTCGCCTAACCCGGAAGCGCTTGCCGCGCGCTGGAGCGAATTGCTCGAGCGGCCGGTTGGCAAGGCAAGCGAGGGCGACGCGCTGGAGATAAGGCTCGATCAGACCTTCGTCCGCTTCGGCCCGCTGCATGATGATCGTGGCGAAGGCCTGCGGGCGGTTCATCTGAGGTGCAAAGACAAGGCGAGCGTTCTGGCGGCTGCGGACAAGGCGGGCGTTCATCGCGGCGAGAATTATGTCGATCTCGTCGGCGTGCGGTTTGTGCTGGCCTAGAGCGTCCACACGCGGGCGGTTTGCACGGGGTGGTTCTCGATTTCGGTTGTGGTTTCGACCGAATACTCGGCCGCTTGCCGGAAGGCGTCGCGCGGAAAATAGGTGCGGCCGGGATCGCCCGCGAGGATCGTGATGCCGGAGGCGTGGCAACGTTCGAGGAAGGCGCGGAACATCTGCGCGGGGCGTTGTTCATAGAACACATCGGCGGCGACGATGACGTCGAAGTCGGGTGGCGCCGCGTCGAGCAGGTTGCCGGCGATATAGCGGATCGAGACGTTGTTCAGCTCAGCGTTGAGCGACACGGCGGCTTCGCACATCGGATCGATATCGTTTGCCGAGACTTCAGCGGCGCCAGACAGCGCCGCCGCGATGCCGACCAGCCCCGAACCGGCGGCGAGATCGAGCACGCGCTTGCCGCGAACCGCCTCTGGATGATCGATCAGATAGCGCGCCAGCGCCTGGCCGCCTGCCCACGGAAAGGCCCAGAAGGGCGGGGCGACATTGGCTGCGGCGAGATCCTTCTCGGTTGCTTCCCAGATCGGGGTGAGTTCGTCGGCCTGATACATCTGCAGGGGAAGATCATGCACCTTCACGATCCGCGTGTTGGCGCGGATGAAGGCCTTTGCGTCCTCGAGCGTTGCGACGGCGCGCTTGCCTTGCACGTGATCCCTCTCCAGATTGCCGACGCGAAGCCTCCGGCGACGGATATCGACGCATAGCCGACAACGCCTGCTCTGACTTGCCTTTTTTCTCCAGCTGTGACGGACCGCACATGACCGATTTCACGATGTTCGATTTCAAGGTGACCGATGGCGTCGCCGTGGCGACTTTCAACCGGCCGGACAAGATGAACACGTTCACCCCGGTGGTGATGCGCGAGATGATCGAGCTGTTCGACCTGACCGACAAGGACGACGCGATCCGCGCCGTGGTCGTGACGGGATCGGGCCGGGCCTTCTGTGCGGGGGCTGAGCTGGGCGTCGCGGGCGGGGACACGTTCAACTATGCCAAGCGCGCGGCGGGGGACGAGATCATCCATAACGGCATTCGTCGCGATGGCGGCGGGCGCGTGGTGCTGCGCATCTTCAAGAGCCTGAAGCCGGTGATCGCCGCCGTGAACGGTGCGGCGGTCGGCGTCGGCGCAACGATGCAGCTGCCGATGGATTTCCGCATCGCGTCGACCACCGCGAAATTCGGCTTCGTGTTTTCGCGCCGGGGCATCACGCCGGAGGCTTGCTCGAGCTGGTTCCTGCCGCGTCTCGTTGGCGTGCCCACCGCGCTCGACTGGGTCTATTCGGGCCGGGTGTTCGATGCGGCCGAGGCGAAGGAGCGTGGCCTCGTTCAGTCGCTGCACGAGCCTGATGCGCTGCTGCCGGCTGCGATGGAGCTTGCCCATCGCGTGACCGAAAAATCCGCGCCGGTTTCGGTCGCCGTCTCGCGCCAGATGATCTGGCGCATGATGGGCGCCGAGCATCCGATGGACGCCCACAAGATCGACAGCCGGGCGCTTCAATCGCGCGGCCAGTCGGCCGATGTGAAGGAAGGCATCGAGAGCTTCATGCAGAAGCGCGATCCCAACTTCCCGAACGGCGTGTCGGGCGACTTCCCCGGCGACCTATTCTCGGCTGAGCCGGATTTCGAGTAGCGCCCTCGATCCGGCTTCGCCTGATCACTTCCGTTCCACCACCTTGATCGTGTCGGTCGAGTTGTCGCTGGCGTAGGGGTAGCCGGCGGTGATGACGAAGCGTTTGATGCTGCTGGCGGCTTCGTGGCGGTTCACGGAGGCGAGGATATCGTCGAAGCTTTTGGGCTCTTCCGGTTCGAGGTCGGCGTTGACGCCCCAGACGAGCGAGAGCTTGCGCGCGGTTGGCATTGAGGGCGTGAGCGCGTGGATCGGTTGCCTTGGGCGCGTGGCGGACACGCGCTGGGCCGACGAACCTGAGCGGGTGAAGACGACCAGCGGGCAATCGAGATCGTCGGCCAGTTTCGAGGCGGCGCGGGCGCAGGCGTCGGCCGTGGTGACGTGAGCGGGGTTGGGGGCGGCTTGCGCGGAGGGGTTGGCGTCGCGGTCGGTTTCGATGGCGCGGATGATGCGGTCCATGATGGCGACGGCGGCGGTGGGGTGGCGGCCAACGGCTGACTCGGCGGAGAGCATGACGGCGTCGGCGCCCTGATAGACGGCGGTGGCGACGTCGTTGGCTTCGGCGCGCGTGGGGACGAGCGCTTCAACCATCGACTCAAGCATGTGCGTGGCGACGATCACTGGCTTGCCGTGCGCGCGGGCGACACGAACGATGCGGCGCTGGGCGATCGGCACCTGTTCGGGCGAGAGCTCAACGCCGAGATCGCCGCGGGCAACCATCACGGCGTCCGAGAGCGCGACGATGTCTTCAAGCTCGTCGAGGGCGGCGGGCTTTTCGATCTTGGCGACGAGGGGCACATGCGCGCCGAAGATGTCGCGGGCCATGGTGAGGTCGGCGGCGCGCTGCACGAAGGAGAGGGCGATGTAGTCGACGCCCTGGCTCAACGCGAACTTGCCGTCGGCGAGGTCTTTCTCGGTGAGCGCGGGAATCGGGATCGGGCGATTGGGAACGGCGATGCCCTTGCGGCTCATGATGCGGCCGGGCGCGATGGGGCGGGCGATGCGGTCTGCGCCGTCGACCTTCACGATCACCAGCATCATCTTACCGTCGTCGATCAGCAGGCGGTCGCCCAGTTGCAGCGAGGCGACGAGTTCGGGGTGCGGGATCGGGATGACGTCCGGCTCGTTGGAGGACGGCGCGGCGATGAGCCGGAGCTCGGACGAGATGCGGATGTCGCACTGGCCATTGAGAATGTCGCCGACGCGGAGCTTGGGGCCTTGCAGGTCAGCGAGCAGGGCGATGGGGTGGCCATGGGCCTTTTCAGCTTCGCGCGCGGCGGCGATGCGGACGGCGTGCTGTTCGTGCGTGCCGTGGGAGAAGTTGACGCGGAAGAGGTCGACGCCTGCGCGGAGCAGTTCTTCCATCTTGAGGGCGCCATCGCTGGCTGGCCCGAGAGTGGCGAGGATCTTGGTGCGGCGGCGGATGGACAGCGTCATGTGCAGGCCTTTCGATTCGGGCGGACCATAACAGGTGTCGCGGAAGGCTCTATCGTTGTGTTGTCATGCGGGTGCGTTCTCAGTCACGTAGCGACTGAGGCAGTGGGGAGTGGGCAATCGGAAATCGTGATTGAGCGGAGGTCCGCGCGGAGACGCGCAGCCCCCTCCGTCTCGGCGCGAAGACGCGCCGATCCACCTCCCCCAGCG
>CALMWO010000468.1 GCA_937873805.1 uncultured Hyphomonadaceae bacterium | reverse complement strand
AAGACGAATTTGCACGCGACGCTTTCGCCGAAGTCCGCATACGCAAGTCAGGCGCGTTGATGATCGTGGTGCCGCGCCACCCTAATCGCGGCGACGCAATCACCTCGTTGATGCGCGAAAGCGGAATGACCACGCAACAATGGTCAAAGGACAAATCACCCCCGGCCGCTGATGTCGACGTGCTGGTCGCCGACACGATCGGCGAGCTTCTGTTCTGGTACGCCGTCTCCGACGCCGTCTATCTCGGCGGCGCGACCGCCGAAGGCGTAGGCGGCCACAATCCGGTCGAGCCAATCCAGCTCGGCAAGCGCGTCTTCACAGGCCCGCACGGCTTCAACTTCCGCGAGACATTCGAAGCACTGGAAAAGACCGGGGCGCTGATCGTCGGTAGATCCTACCAAGAGCTCTCTGACTATTGGATCGACGCTCTCGATGAAGCCCAGCCCGCGCCTGTGCTTGGCGCATTCTTCACGGCATCGCGCGCGCCGTTCGAACAGACGCTCGACGCCATCATCGCCATGCTGCCGGTAAGCCGCCCGGCAGACAACTCGGTAAACAGCAATGCGTGAGCCGCATTTCTGGACGGTGACGGACAAGCGCAGCCGCGCTTCCGCGCCCGTTGTCAAACTGCTGCTTACGCCGCTTTCGATGCTGTATCGCTGGGCCGGCCATCGCCGTATCGCGAAGACCGCGCCACTGGATGCAGGCCTGCCCGTCGTCTGCATCGGCAATCTCACACTTGGCGGCGCCGGCAAGACGCCTGTGACGGCCGCCGCGCGGGCCTACATAACAAGCAAGGGTGTCCGAGCGGCCAGCCTCTCACGCGGCTACCGCGGCTCGACAATCGGACCAACGCATGTGGGCGCCCATAACACTGCCGCGGAAGTCGGAGACGAACCGTTGATGCTGGCCGCGAGCGGCGAAGCCTGGATCTCGAAAGACCGCCCTGCCGGCGCGCGGGCGATGAAGGAAGCCGGCGTCCAAGTCATCGTCATGGACGACGGACACCAGAATCCCACGCTGAAGAAATCGCTCTCCATCGTCGTCATCGACGCCACCAACCCGTTCGGCAACGGCCACGTCTTTCCAAAAGGCCCACTGCGCGAACCTGTAGCCGCCGGGCTTTCACGCGCCGACGCCGTGGTGTTGATGGGTAATGGCGAAACGCCCGCCGGGTTGACCACGTTCAAGGGCGTGGTTCTGCGCGCGCATCTTGCGCCGCTGGCGCCTTTGCCGCCGGGGCGCTACATCGCTTTCGCTGGCATCGGCCGACCCGAGCGCTTTTTCGACAGCCTGCAGGAACAGCAAGGCGTCGAACTGGTCGAAGGCGTGCCGTACCCGGATCATCACGCCTTCACGCCTTCGGATATTGCCTATCTCATGAAGCTGTCCAAAGAACGCGACGCACGCCTAGTTACCACTGACAAGGACCATGTCCGCCTGTCGCCGGAGGTGAAGGACCACGTCATGCGCGCGTCCGTGAAAGCAAAATTTGAGAACGAAGCCGCCTTCCACGCCCTGCTCGATCGCGTGCTGCGATGAGCGACGCAGACAAGCCCGAAGCCGGGCGTTTCATCCGCCCTCAGGATCTCGACAACGCCCAGCGCACGACACTCGGCGCCAGGATCGGCTGGGGCTTCGAAGCCTTCGCGTGGGACTGGGTCTTCTGGAACCCGATGAAGGCGTTGCCGATCGAGACAGCATCCGGCGCCGTCGCAAACATCCTGAAAACGCTCGGGCCGCTCACGTCACAACACCGCACCATGGTCCGCAACCTGCGC
>CALMWO010000467.1 GCA_937873805.1 uncultured Hyphomonadaceae bacterium | reverse complement strand
TTGCCGCGCGGCAACCGAATCGGATCAGGGCGGACAGCACTGGATAGCCCGGCGCTTCAGCCGCGCCTTCAGCCGTCGCGAGTTCCTTATGCGCGACTTCCTCGTCACGGAACTTCGTCATCCGCGCCGCAAGCTCGGTCTCGCCAGCCGCCTCAAGCTCGGTGATCTGGTCGCCGTAGTGTTCCTCGATCACGGTTTCGACCGCTTCGGTGCAGGCATGCGCGGCCTTCTCGCCGAGAAGGGCAGTGGCCGCGCCCAGCGCAAAGCCCGCCGCATTCCACACCGGCGACAGCGCCGTCGGCCGCACACTTCCCGCGTTCAGCAGCTTGTCGAACGCATCGAGATGCTCCTGCTCCTGGCCGGCCATCTCCTTCAACTGCTCGGTGATCCGTTCGCGCCCCTGCTGACGTTCGAACACGGCGAGCTGCCCGCGATAGATCGCGACCGCGCCATACTCACCGGCATGGTCGACACGCAGCATTTCCTCGCGACGGTTCGGCGTCAGGGTCATGGCTGTCCAATCACGGCTGTACCGGCTCGTTGGCTGTATCGCGCATCGGCGGCTGTGTCGCGGCGTAGAAGCTGAGCACCATGAGCACGCCCGAAATGATCGCGTTGTATCCCGCCATCGAAAGCCCCCACGGCGCGTTCGGCAAGCGCCACATAGCTTCCTTGCACGAAACGATTCCGATAGGGCGGCTGAGTATGTCGGAAAGATTGCCCGTGATGGCCTCCGATCCACTTGCAGCGACACACGTGTCCGGCCCGGGCGCTAGGTTCCACTCGAACAGGGCATGCCAGCCGCCAAGGAAGAAACTCACGCCAAACGTAAACCCCAGCAGGATCGAAAACGCCGTCATGGTCCGCGGTCCCGCCCCGCGCCAGTTCAGCACAATGGCGACCAGTGCGATGCCGCACGCCGCAAAATGCGCATATCGCTGCCACCAGCACATCTGGCAGGGTGCCAGGTGCATGAGTGTTTCAAAAATGCCGAAGGCCGCCGCCAGCATCGCCGCCGACGCAAGCAGGGCCACAAGTGGCCATCTCACCCGATCAAGCGGAAGCTTTTCCATGGGTATGAAGCTATCGGGGGCCAGATGGGCGACAATGCGACGAAACAGCAGTTCACGCGGACGGCAGCGTGACGAAACGCCGTTGACGTTAGGTTCAATCAACTCCTTGTATCGTGGCGCCTTGTTCAGGTTTCATCTGGCCCGTCCCGTGCTACGCGCTTGGATCGGTCCGATTATTGTGCATTGCGGGACACCCTCCGATGACTGACGTCACTACCGTCCCCGAGGGTCCCGCCGCGGCGCCGCACACGCCAAAAGCGAAAGGCCCGCTTGGCGCCCTCTACAACTGGGTTATCCGTCTTGCCGGCGGCAAGAACGCCGAGCCCGCGTTGTGGGCTGTCTCGTTCGCCGAAAGCTCGTTCTTCCCGCTGCCGCCAGATGTGATGCTCGCCCCGATGTGCTTCGCCCGACCGGAGCGCTCGTGGCGCTACGCGTTCGGCTGCACCATCGCCTCTGTCGCCGGCGCGCTGCTCGACATCGACTTCGGCACC
>CALMWO010000466.1 GCA_937873805.1 uncultured Hyphomonadaceae bacterium | reverse complement strand
GTGCTGGCTCCACCGGCCGAAGATCAGGCGCCCGGTCATCAGGATGGAACCGACGGTCAGCATCACCGGCATGGCCATTGAAGAAGTGCCGCCCAGCGTGTCGGCCGCATCCGGCAGTTTCAGATAGCGGGCGAGGATGGCGAAGCCGACGATGATCATCCCCGCCGCGGCGCTCGCGCCCGTAAGAACCAGACAAGCACCGGATATGCGCCGCCACGACATGGGGGACCTCCCTCGCGCTCCCTTTCGGCAGGAAGCGTCTGGGTCGAAGGAAGCAGGGCAGGCGCCGCAGCGGGTTTACCTAACCGGCGGGCCGGAGATCCCTTTCGAAGCGTTTTTCGCGCCAGATTGAGCCAAAAAGCCCTCAAAGCCGGGCGTTACGTGAAATTCGCGGGACCCGGTTAAACCGACTTTCAACCCTTCGTGCCAGTTTGATGCGGAACAGGGAGGCCGCCAAAGAGCCCCCGGCATTGATGGTGTGGTGACATGGCTAAGACCGTTCTGGTCGTCGATGACGATCCTACCCAGCGTCGTCTGATGCAGGCTGCCGCCGAGAAGCAGGGCTTCCGCGCGCGCGTTGTCGAGAACGGCGAAAAGGCGCTTGAAGAAGCGTCCGACGCCAAGAACGGCGTCGATGTCGTCCTCCTCGATCTGGTGATGCCAGGCCTTTCGGGCATGGAAACGCTCGAGCGTCTGATGGAGCGCCGCCCCGATCTTCCCGTGATCGTGCTCACCGCCACGGGCGGCATCGACACGGTCGTCTCGGCCATGCGCGCCGGCGCCGTCGACTTCTTCGTGAAGCCGGCCTCGCCCGAACGTATCGGCATCTCCATTCGCAACGCGCTCAAATTGTCTGACCTCCGTGGAGAAGTGAAACGCCTCTCCAAGAAGACCGAAGGCAAGATGGGCTTTGAAGACATGATCGCCGGCGCGCCGACGATGCGCAGCGTCGTTCGCCTCGGCCAGCGTGCGGCTGCGTCGTCGATCCCGATCCTGATCCTCGGTGAATCGGGCGTCGGCAAGGAAGTCATCGCCCGTTGCATCCAGGGCGCGTCAGAGCGCGCGGGCAAGCCGTTCATCTCGGTCAACTGCGGCGCCATTCCGGAAAACCTCGTCGAGTCGATCCTGTTCGGCCACGAGAAGGGTTCGTTCACCGGCGCGCACGAGAAGAAGCTCGGCAAGTTCGTTGAAGCCGATGGCGGCACGCTGTTCCTCGACGAAGTCGGCGAACTTCCCCTTGATATGCAGGTGAAGCTGCTTCGCGTGCTGCAAGAGGGCGAAGTCGACGCTGTCGGCTCGCGCCGCCCCACCAAGATCGATGTCCGCATCATCTCGGCCACCAACCGCGATCTGGCGACCCAGGTGAAAGAGGGCCGCTTCCGCGAAGACCTCTATTATCGCCTCAACGTGTTCCCCATCGAGATCCCGAGCCTGAAAGAGCGCCGCGAAGATCTGGCCGCGATGGTCGAGCACTTCGTTCGCCGCTTCAACGCGGAAGAGGGCAAGGCTGTGCCGGGCGTGTCGCCTGAAACGCTGGCGATGCTGATGAGCTATGACTGGCCGGGTAACGTCCGCCAGCTCGAGAACGCGGTGTTCCGTGCAGTCGTCCTGTCGGATGGCGGCACGCTCAAGCCGGAAGACTTCCCGCAGATTTCGGG
>CALMWO010000465.1 GCA_937873805.1 uncultured Hyphomonadaceae bacterium | reverse complement strand
ATATCGCGATCGCCAAGGCGGTTGATGCGCTGCGCGCGGGAACGATCGGGCGGATCGTGCTGTGCCGGCCGGCTGTGGATGCGGGCGAGAATATCGGCTTCCTGCCGGGCGACATGGAAGAGAAGCTCGCGCCCTATCTGCGCCCGCTTTACGACGCGCTGCAGGACCGCATGTCGGCCAAGCAGGTGAAGGCGATGATCGCCGAGGGGCAGATCGAGATTGCCTCGGTGGGCTTCATGCGCGGACGCACGCTGAACAATGCTTTCATCGTGGTCGATGAGGCGCAGAACTGCACCTATGTGCAGCTCAAGATGATCCTGACGCGGCTTGGCTGGAACTCGAAGATGATCGTGACGGGCGATCCGGCGCAGTCGGATCTACTGCCGGAGCTTTCGGGTCTGGCGCCGGTGGCGGATAGGATTGAGAGCATGGGCGGCGATATCGGCGTGGTGCGTCTGGCGCAGGCGGATGTCGTGCGTCATCCGCTGGTCGCGAAGATGCTCGACGTTCTCTAGGGTCTGCTTCTAGGCCGAACCGACCTCGCGCGGCTGGACAACCTGGCTGTGCGAGGTTTTTCGTCTGCGCCTGTAGCGTAGCGCGATGCGGCGGAAGATGAGGGCGGCGCTGAACGCGATCGCGGCGCCGGCGAGCAGGCTGAGCATCAGTACCGCGAGTCCGAGATTGATGCGGTCGTCGATCGAGGCGGCGGTGATGCTGCCGCTGCCGCTTCCGAGCGTGAGGCCGGCGCTGATGGCGAGGCCTGCTGAAACGGCGACGACGCAAAGGCCGAGCGCCTGCGCTGTGCGGGCCATGCTGGGCGATGGGGCGAGCCAGCTGACGATCGCCACAAGCATCGCGACGCTCGCGGGGGTGGCGGCGAGCACGTAGACGGACGCAGCCGAAGAAACCGACGCGCGGCCGAGCAGCGCGAGGACGAATACGCCGAGCGCGAAGGGATTCAGAGGTCCGCCAAGCGCGAAAGCTGCGGCGCCCCACCCTGCTCCGGGTTTGCGCCAATCGAGCCGCGCCGGCTTTTGCCGTTCCGCCGCCATATCCCACCTCAACTCTACCGAGCGCGGACGCTAGGTCAGGCGCCTCAACGAGTTCCTTCCGGGATAGATGAAATTTCATGGATCGCGTGCGGCGCGAGAGGCCCTGCTGCATAGCGGGTTTTCGATGCGGAACTTTGGTTCCCTGCGCGCGGGCCAAGCAAATTCGGAACCCCTGCCATCTCGCCTCGTTTAACCACCGCAAGCTTCTGACCGGATGAAACGAGGCGATCATGTCCGCACTTAAAACGGCCTTCTGCGCTGCAGTCTCCAGCCTCTCGCTGGCGGCATGTTCCACGACAGACAGCTGGGACCCTTCACAGCGCAATGCGGCGATCGGCGGCGCGCTGGGCGCAGCAGCCGGCGCAGCGATTGCGGATGACGATCTTTCCGGCGCGCTGATCGGCGGGGCGCTTGGTGCCGCTGTCGGCTACTACACCGGTTGCCAGGAACAGGGCGGATGCTTTGTCGGCGGCAAGCAGGTCGCATCGCGCTCGGACATGGTCTACGACAATCGAGCCCGCCAATACTATTACGTCGATCGGAACACCGGCCGCACCTATTGGGAAAACGGCGAATTCCGCGGTTAGCGTCGCCCAGGTTTTGGTGGCGCGCGGCCGAAGTCCTCCCCGGTCGAAAGTCGTGATCCATCAGGAAGCGCCGCCCCTAACGGGGTGGCGCTTTTGCGTTGAGCTTGTGCGTGATCCATAGCAAGGTCGCCTCCATTGGGACGTGGAGGACTTATGAGGTTCGTGTTCGGTCTAGCCGCTGTTGCGCTTGCGGCGTGCCAATCGCCGGCTGTGGTGAGCGCCATTCCGGCGGCGCCTCCGGGCAATACGCCGTCCATTCCCGAAGTGGTGGCCGCCTCGAAACCGGAAGAGTGGCGCAAGCTCGATCCGGCGAACACGCTTTACATGGACTTCCCGAATGGCCGGGTGATCATCGAGCTGGCGCCGCAGTTTGCGCCCAA
>CALMWO010000464.1 GCA_937873805.1 uncultured Hyphomonadaceae bacterium | reverse complement strand
CGCTGGCGGCCTCGATCCAGTGGCGGCGACGCGCGAAAGGCGTTGTCGGCGCCGCGATGCGATGGCGCGGATAGTCGGCGTCAAAGCCGGCCCAATCTATCTTGGCGCCATCGACATGCAGGCGCGCGAGGCTTTCCAGGAGATCGATCCACGACGCGCCGTCGCGGCGCATGGAGGCGAGCCAGCGACCGTCGTCGCCATGCGCATCGGCCCCCAAAGCACAGAGCGCGGGATGCGGGCCGATTTCGATCCAGTGCGTGGCGCCAAGGTCTCGCAGCGCGCGCACGCAGGCGTCGTAACGCACGGGCTTGCGCATCTGCTCGACCCAGTACGACGCAGTCGACATCTCATCGGGCGCGGCCAGCGCGCCCGAGAGGTTGGCGGCGATCGGTAAGCTGGCCGACGCGTAAGTCGCCCTGCGGAGGGCCGCCTCGAGTTCAGGAATGGCGGGCTCGACGAAGCGCGAGTGAGAGCCGAACGGAATATTGAGAAGGCGCGCCTTGCGGCCCTCGCTCTCGAAGCGCGCAACGAGGCGCCTCGCCGCTTCCGGCGCGCCGCTGAGGACGAAGTCGGCCGGGCCATTGTAGGCAGCGATGGTAAGATCCGGCTCTCCGCGCAGAGCGGCCTCGACGATATCGAGTGATGCCTGCACCGCTACCATGGCGCCCTGGCCTTCGGCGCGCGCAGATGCCGTTCCGCGCGCCATGACGATGCGCATGCCATCCTCAAGCGACCAGACCCCAGCCGCGCAAGCGGCAGCGTATTCGCCAAGGCTGTGACCCAGCACCGCGAAGGGCTCCACGCCCCAGGATCGCCACAACGCTGCAAGACCGGCCTGCAGCGCGAAGGTCGAGGGCTGCGCCAACGCCGTATCGCTCGACAGGTCGCCATCGCCCAACAGCGCCGCGCGCAGATCAATGGGGCGTACGCTGGCGGCGATGTCTGCGCATTGGTCAATCACGCCCCGGAAGACGGGAGACGTGTCATAGAGCGCGCGACCCATGCCCGGATGGTTCAACCCCTGCCCCGTGAACAGGAACACTGGCCGCGGACGATCCGTAAGGTTGGGCCGCGCCTGGAAGGCGTCGGCGCCCGTAGCCGCCAGATCGAGGCCGGCCTTGAGCGAGGCGCGATCGGTGAAGACGATGGCGGCGCGTTCCTCCAACTGGGCGCGGCCGATATTGGCGGTGTAGGCGAGATCGGCGAGCGTATCAGCGGTTTCCGCCGCATCGCGCCAGCGTTGGGCGGCGTTGCGTAGCGTTTCGGGTGTTCGCGCGGAGATAGTGAGTATATGCGCCGGACGGTCCGCATGCACGGGCGTTGGCGCAGCGAGCAGCTCGGGCGCTTCGAGGATCAGGTGCGCGTTGGTGCCGGAGATGCCGAACGCGCTGACCGCGACCAGGCAGGCACCGGGCAGCGACATAGCGGCGTCGACCACTTTGAGCGGCGCACACTCCCAATCGAAATGCGGGTTGCCGGTGCGGAAGTGCGCATTCGGCGGCACAGAGGCATTCGCGAACGCCAGCACGCATTTCGCCACGCCCGCCGCCCCCGCCGCCGCCTCTGCGTGGCCGATATTCGATTTGACGCTACCGATGAGCAGCGGCGTTTCTCGACCTGCACCATAGGCGGCCGCCAACGCATTCAGCTCGATCGGATCGCCAAGTGGCGTGCCCGTCCCATGGCATTCCACATAACCGACATCCTGCGGGCGTACGCGCGCATCGGCGAGCGCGGCCGCGATGACGACTTCCTGCGCTGGACCGCTGGGCGCCGTGAGCCCACTCGAGCGGCCGTCTTGATTGATCGCCGAGCCCCGGATGATGGCGAGGATGCGATCTCCCTCCGCGCGCGCATCGGCCAACCGCTTCAGCGCGAACATCACGCACCCCTCGGCGCGCACATAGCCATCAGCATCCTTATCGAAAGCCTTGCAGCGGCCATCAGGCGCCAACATGCGCCCCTTCGAGAAGGCGATATTCGCCTCCGGCGCCGCGATCACATTGACGCCACCGGCAACCGCAAGATCGCATTCGCCGCGACGCAACCCTTGGACAGCAAGGTGCAGCGCGGTGAGCGACGAAGAACACGCTGTATCCACCACTAGTGCCGGGCCCGTGAGGCCGAGCACATAGGCGATACGGCCAGCCGCGACACTCGGTAGGCCACCAGTCATGAAGTACGGATCGATCAGCGCGCGCCGCGTCAGGATCGCCCGACTGTAGTCACTGTTGCTTAGGCCAAGATAGACGCCAGCCAGCGCACCGCGAAGCTGATCTGGCGCAATGGCTGCGTTCTCCAACGCTTCCCAGGTCGTCTCCAGCGCGAGGCGCTGCTGCGGATCCATACTATCGGCTTCGCGCCCCGAAATACCGAAGAAAGCCGCGTCGAACTGGTCCACCTGGTCGAGATAGCCGCCATGGCGCGTGGTCATGCGCCCCGGCGCTTCGGGATCAGCATCGTAAAAATCCTCCAGACGCCAGCGATCCGGCGGTGTCTCCACGATGGGATCGACACCCTCCCACAGCACGCGGGCGAAGCTTTCCGCGTCGTTTGCCCCTCCGGGCAGGCGCAGCCCCATGCCGACGATAGCGACCGGCGCATACAGCGCGCTATCAGCTGCAGTCAGCTTCGCTCGGAGATCGCGGATCTCGTGCAGAGCGCGTCGGATCAGCTGTTCGGCGTTCGCGCTCATGACCGCGCACTTTCCGCCGCCAGCGAGAGGAGCGCAGCTTCAAGCTCGGCTTCGAGGTCATTTGCCTTGACTGCAATCGGCGCGGACGTCAGCGACGCGGGCGCGGGCTGTGTTGTGTTCAACGACCAGACAACAGCCAGCCGATGCTCCAGCGCCTCGATGGTAGGATAGTCAAATGCCAGCGTTGCTGGAAGAGGCATGCGGCCAAAGCGTGCGAAATGGTTGCGCAACTCCACGGCCATCAGCGAGTCCAGCCCGCATTCGCGCAACGGGGCATCAACGGGTGGCGCCTGTGAGCGATCGATCCCCATCACGGCACAGACGCGGCCGACCACCAGATCGCGAAGCGCTCTTGGCCTCAGCATAGATGACGTCGTGCGCAAGACGGTGAGCGGAGCGTTCTCATCTTCGACCCCAGCGCTAGTCGCGACAACGTGCGTCGGCAAATTGCCAGCGAAGGGCGAGGCGTCAAAGCCATCCGGCGTGGTTGCGGCAAAAACCTGCCAATCCATGTCGAGGATCAGGGCCGAGGTGGCGCCGCTGGCATAGGCGCGATCCAGCAAGGCATGCGCGCGCGTGGGTGCCATTGGCCTAAGGCCGCGCTGTAGCCAAGCGTCGCGCGCCACTGCGGCGACGTCTGCGAACATGCCCCCCCCTCCCCACGCACCCCAGATGGCGCAGAAGGCCGGCAGCCCTTGCTTTCGCAGGATCTCGGCGAGGGCTTCCTGTTCGGCGTTGGCGCTGGCATAGGCGGCCTGTCCGGTGGCGCCGAGGTGGGCAGCGGCGGCGCCATAGAGAATAAAAAAATCGAGCCCCCCATCCGCAAAGGCGAAA
>CALMWO010000463.1 GCA_937873805.1 uncultured Hyphomonadaceae bacterium | reverse complement strand
CTCGTTCGCCAACGATGAAGCGCTCTGGCTGGGCTTGGCGCTGGCCGGAACGATCGCCACAATGACGGCTCTGATGCTGCTGGCCCGGCCGCTGCTGGCGAAAGATGGCGCACAGTTTTCCAGCGTGTTTCAGGCCGGCATCCGCTGGAATGGATATGTGGCGCTGGGCGTGGCGGCGGGTCTGTATGGCGATGTCGGGGTTGGCGTCGCGGCGATCGGATTTGCGGTGCTTGTGCCGATCAACAACGTGCTGAGCGTGCTGGTGCTGAGCCGCTACGCCAGCGAGAAGCCTGCACCATTCCTGCGCGTGCTGCGCTCGGTCGCGACCAATCCGCTGATCCTGTCGACTGTGCTGGCGATCATCCTTGTGTCTCTAGGCGTGCGCGTCAGCAAACCGGTAGGTGACACGCTGAACCTGCTGGGCGATGCGACTGTTTCGCTGGGGCTGATCTGCGTTGGCGCGGCGCTGGATTTCTCGTCGATGCGTTCGGCCAAGTGGCCGCTGGTTGCTGGCGTGCTGTTGCGGCTGGTCGTTATGCCGGGCGTGGCTGCGGGGCTCTGCTATGCGATCGGGTTGTCGACCATGGCGTTCCAGATCGCGATGATCTGTGTGGCGGCGCCTGTCGCCACCTCGGCCTATATCCTCGCGCGACAGCTTGGCGGAGACGCCAAGCTGATGGCGAACATCATCACGGTAACGACGCTGCTCAGCCTGATCACCATCCCGCTCACGTTGTGGCTTACGGGGTTTCTGATCTGATCAGAGCGCCTTCACCATGAAGACCAGGTCGAGGCTTTTTCCGAACTTCCGGCCCACGCCCCTCAGGTTGCCCTGAATCTCGAAACCGAGCTGTTCGTGCAGGGCGATCGAAGCGTCATTCGCACTGTCGATGCCGCCGACCATCGCGGTCAGGCCCTTGGTCTTCGCGCGCGCCACCAGTTCGACCAGCACCGCCCGCCCGATGCCGCGCCGCTGAGCCGCTGGCGCGACATAGACAGAGTGCTCGACCGTCTTCACATAGCCCGGAAAATCCCTGAACACGCCGAAGCTGCCATAGCCCAGCACCTCCTTAGGCTGGCGCGGATCAACCGCGACGATCACCGGAAACCCTGCACCGGTGCGTGCCGCCAGCCAGGTCCTGCGCTGGTCGAGTGTTGTCTCCGTCTCCGACCAGATCGAGAAGGTCTCGCGGACGGCGTGATTGAAGATCGCCACGACGCCGGGGAGGTGAGCCTCCGTCGCATCCACGATTTCGAAGCCCGCCATGCCTGTCTCCGTCGATGCCGCGCTGCGGCGTGTTCGTTCATTCCTTTTGTCGCAACGGCGCCGAACCCGCCAGTGTTTTCCGGGCGCGAATGCTCTAGCCCGGCCCGCGGCCTTGTGCGATTTCAGAAGTACAAGACTTTGAAATCAGGGAGCGAGCGATGGCTGTTGAAGCCACATTTCCGGTCGTGTCGATTGCACAGTGCAACGCACTGATGACATCGCCGGGCGCGCGCTTCGAGCTGGAAGAAAAAGTCATCAACGGCGTTGCGTTGCGCACCTACAAGAACGCGCCGCTTACATTGCGCGATTGCCTGCTCAATTCGAAGAATTGGGACCAGCGCGAATTCCTGGTGTTCGAGGATGAGCGGGTGACCTTCGCCGCACACTACAAGGCAGCCGCGAAACTGGCGACCAGGCTGCGTGACGAGTTCGGCGTGAAGAAGGGCAACCGTGTCGCCATCGTGATGCGCAATTACCCGCAATGGGCGGTCGGCTTCTGGGCCTCGCTCGCCATCGGGGCCATCGCGACGCCGCTCAATTCATGGTGGACGGGCGAGGAGCTGGAATACGGCCTGTCGGATTCCGGCGCGAAGGTCGCCATTGTCGATAGCGAAAAGCTGGAGCGCATTCGCGAGCACCTGCCGAAGCTCACGCAGCTCAAGCATGTTCTTGTAGCCCGCAGTGGGGAGGATGAGGCAGATCCTCGTATCGTGTCGCTGGAAAAGCTGATTGGCCCGGCGAAGTCGTGGGCGGCGCTGCCCGATATCGCGATGCCTGATGCGGATGTCAGCCCGGATGACGACGCCACCATCATGTATACCTCCGGCACGACAGGAAAGCCCAAGGGCGCGCTGGCGACGCATCGCGGCATCACCTCCAACGTATTCAACGGTTTGGCCTGTCAGGCGCGCCACTTTGTCCGCCAGGGTCTGCCTGTGCCGCCGCGCGATCCGAAAGTCGATCCGCCGCGCATTCCGCTGCTGGCCATTCCGTTCTTCCATGCCACCGGCGCGTTCTCGAACCTTGTCCCGGCCATCATCAATGCCGACAAGATCGTGACGATGTACAAGTGGGATCCGCTTGATGCGCTGGAGATCATCCAGCGCGAGAGGATCACCACGATCGGCGGCGTTCCGGCAATCGCGTGGCAGGTGCTGGAGCATCCCGAACGCGACAAGTTCGACCTCTCATCGATCCAGTTCGTCGCCTATGGCGGCGCGCCGTCGGCGCCAGAGCTGGTTGCGACCATCAAGCGCAAATTCCCGAACGGTCTCGCCTCCAATGGCTGGGGCATGACGGAAACCTGCGCCGCGTCCTGCGTGAATTTCGGCAAGGACTACGAGCTTCGCCCCGACTCCTGCGGCGCGGCGGCGCCAGCGATGGACTTCAAGATCGTCGGATCAAAGGGAGAGACCCTCGGCCCCAATGAAGTTGGCGAGTTGTGGGTGAAGGGCCCCAACAACTGCAAGGCCTACTGGAACAAGCCGGAAGCCACCGCGAAAACCTTCATCGATGGCTGGGTCGTCACGGGCGATATCGGCCGCATCGACGACGAAGGTTTCGTCTTCATGATGGACCGCGCCAAGGACATGCTGATCCGTGGCGGCGAGAACATCTACTGCATCGAGGTCGAGAGCGCGCTTTACGATCACCCGGCTATCATGGACGCGGCCATTGTCGGCATCCCGCACAAGGTGCTGGGCGAGGAGGTTGGCGCGGTTGTGCAGGTGAAGCCGGAAATGGATGCAACGGTGGACGAGCTTCGCCGTTTCGTCGCCAGCAAGATCGCGGCGTTCAAGGTGCCCGTGGAAATCCAGATCCAGCGCGAACCGTTGCCACGCAACGCCAACGGCAAGATCATGAAGAACGAGCTGCGCGACAGGTTCAAGCCACGAGCCTAGGCGCCTGATCGATCATACCGAGCTGTAATTCGGCCGGAACCGAAATCGCGGAACCCATTTACCAAACCGGCGTTGGACACTCGCAACATATGTGAGGGACCCATGAGCAGCCGCCGCGTACTTTGGTCGATAGCCGTGTTCACGGTCTTTGCGTTCATGACGTTGATCGTCTTCTTCTGGATTCGCGACGGATCGCTGCAGCAGGCAGGCGCATCGATGGACAACCTGCTGAACAGGACGGGGAGCGAAATTGCCAGCACGACTGACGACGTCGTTGATTCGACTGGCGCGGCCCTCGATCGCGCCACCGACGGCGACGACCGAACCTGATCATCAAACTGAAGGACAACTGACATGCGTGTGCTTGCAGCCATCGTCGTCGTTCTCGCCGTCGGTTTCCTCGGCGTGATGGGTTACTACTGGATGCGCGATGGTTCGCTGCAAAGCGCCGGGCGCGAGATGGATGAAAATCTCGCCGGCATCGATCGCACGACGCAGCCGCTTCAAGAGTCGCTGGGTGAAGTCGGCGATGGCGTAAAGAAAACCGTCGACAACGCAACGGACGGCGACGACCGCACCTAGATCCAGCGCCGCCATTTCAGGAAGGCGAGCAGTCCCACGCCCAGCGCCACTGTCAGGGCGACAACCGCAGAGAACGACCATGTCTCGTGCGCGAACGGAATTCCCGCGAGGTTCATGCCGAGCAGACCTGTCACGAATGTCAGCGGCAGGAAGAAGGCTGATACCAGTGACAGCACCAGCAGGCGCGTGTTGAGCTGTTCCTGCCGTTGCCCGGCCACCTGATCCTGAAGCACCGCGGCACGATCGCGGATGGAATCCAGCTCTTCCGCAATGCGCGTGATCCGGTCGCCGGTTTCACGCAGATGCATGGAATGGTCCTGATCGAACAGCAGCCGTCCTTCGCGCTGGAGCTGCGCCATGGCCTCTCTCTGGGGCAGGATATAGCGGCGCAGGATCAGGATGGTTCGCCGGAATTCCGCGAGTGTCGTCGCGGGAAGTTTCTCACGCGAACTCAGAAGCGTTTCCTCGAACTCGTCAGCTTCATCTTTCAGCTGGTCCACCACAGGCTCGATCTTGTCGATCAGGCGCTCTGCAATCGTCACCAGCAATCCACCAGGTACGGGATTCTCGAGCATGCCCGACGCGACTTCCTCGCGCACCTCGTGAACGGCTTTCACCGGATACGAGCGCATCGTGATGACGAGGTTCTGTGTCGCCCAGATGCGCAGCGAGATCATGTCCTCGGGTTCGGCCCCGGGGTTGTGGTTGATGCCCCGAAGGTTGAGCAGCAGTCCATCTTCATAGGAGGCGCAACGCGGCCGCGTTTCGGACTGCAGCAAGGCGGTGATGACGGTCTCGTCCAGATCGCTCGATTCCTCGAGCCATTCCCGTGTCTCTGCGGCAAGCCGGTTGAAGTGCAGCCAGCGCCAGCCTGCCGGCGGGCAGGCGGCCGTCGGCTTGATCTTCTTCCAGTCAACCTTCTCGATCACGCCATCGGCCGGAAAATCGAAGCCGAAGATGAACGCTTCGGCGTTCGGTTCGGCGTGATCGTTGCGTTCGATGGGGGCTACAGGCATGGGGCAATCTTCAAGCAGCTACAGGCCCGCTTCTAGACCGCTTTTCGCAAGGGGCGATAGGGCCTGGTTCTTCCTCACCGCGTGTTCGATGCGATCGCTGGGTTGCCGGTCGGCTCGTGCTTCGTCATTTCCAAATGCACCGATTGAAGGCAGATACGCACCGCATGAGTGAGGATGAACCCAGGCGGCTCGACGTGGAGCTGGTGCAGCGCGGGCTGATGGCGTCGCGGGCGCAGGCGCGTGCAGCGATTGAAGCCGGCAAGGTCCTGGTCGAAGGCGCAGTCGCGGCGAAGCCGGGCCTGCTGGTCACGCCGGCATCGACCATCATTGCCGAACCGGCGCATCCGTGGGTGTCACGTGGCGGGCTCAAGCTGGACCATGCCTTGCAGACATTTGGAATCGACCCGACTGGCCTCGCCTGTCTCGATGTAGGCGCATCGACGGGTGGGTTCACCGACGTGCTGCTGTCGCGCGGCGCCCGGCGCGTTGTTGCGGTCGATAGCGGACGCGATCAGCTTCATCTGAAGCTTCGCGGCGATCCACGGGTCATCTCGCTGGAATCGACCGATGCGCGGGATCTGACGGCAGCCATGCTGGGCGAGCCGCCGCGCCTCATCGTGGTCGACGCCAGCTTCATCGGCCTCGCCAAGCTTCTGTCTCGGCCGCTTGAACTGGCGGCGGAGGGGGCGTGGCTGGTTGGGTTGTTCAAGCCGCAGTTCGAAGTTGGTCCGGCCCATGTCGGTCGGGGCGGCATCGTCTCGGATCTGGCGGCGGTCGAGCGGGCGGCGACGGAGTTCGCGGGCTGGCTTTCAAGTCAGGGATGGCCTGTCGAGACCTGGACGCCCAGCCCGATCACCGGCGGCGACGGCAATCGCGAACGTCTGTTTTGCGCCCGGAACAACTAGCTGGGCGGTTCGAAAACACGGGCCCGGAATCAGATGAGCCGCGTGCTTGCGCAACGCGGCTCATCCTATCAGGCCCTGGGTTGGGGGGACGGGCCTGCCCTTGGAAGGCGCTGACGGCGCCATTGGCAGTCCTGTCAGCAACCTAATTTCTGACCTCCCAGTCGCCATAGTAGGCGTCGCGGCAGGCTTCTACCGGGCGGCGGATAACCGTGCCGTCCGGGAGGCGGGTAATCTGGGTCGCTTCAGAGCAATCCCGACCCGCGTAATCGTCGTGCCTGCTATATGGGCGGTTTCCGTCTGCGTAAACCCGCTCGCGACGCGGCGATTCGTCCCGGTAGTACGGGTCGTCCCGGTAATCTCCGCCGTACCCGGACGAATAGCCCGGATCGGCGGGATATTCCGAGTACTGGCCGCCATAGGACGGGCCGTCATTATAGCCGTAGCCCGGGGCGTAGGTGCCCGGGGGCGGGGGGAGCGGAGCGCCGCTGCGTGCCGGCGCACAGTTCGTGCTGCTGCCGCCGACGCCTGCGCCGACCATGCCGCCGAGCACTGCGCCAACGGCGGTGCCGTCATGCCGATGGCCGCTCGCCGCGATGTTGCTGCCGGCGATGCCACCCAGCAGTCCGCCGAGAATGGCGCCGCCAATCTGGTTCGATGCGCGCGCGTCAGAGCAGCTGCGTGCGTAGCCCTGCGCCGCCGCCGGCATCGCCGTGGCCGCAACCGCCGCAATGAGAAGAGCAACCTTGATACGCATGATGGTCCTCCGACCGAACTTGTTCACGGTCGATCCTCGGACTCTGAACCTGAACGGGGGCTGAAGGAATTTTCAGCGAAAGTTCAAGGCGTAACCCGCGCTAGCGCCCGGTCTGGCCGCGATGGCGCAGCATGTGGTCCGCCAGAACGGCTGCGACCATGGCCTCGGCCACTGGCGCGCCGCGAATGCCGACGCAGGGGTCGTGCCGGCCCTTGGTGCGGATATCGGTGTCCTCACCCTGCTTCGTCACCGTCTTGCGCGGCGTGAGGATGGAAGAGGTAGGCTTCACCGCCATGCGCGCGACAATGGGCTGGCCAGTGGAAATACCGCCGAGCACGCCGCCATTGTTGTTCGACAGAAATTCGACGCCGTTGCCGGAGCGCCGCATCTCGTCGGCGTTTTCCTCGCCCGAGAGTGCAGCCGCATCGAAGCCAGCGCCGATCTCGACGCCCTTCACTGCGTTGATGGTCATCAGCGCCATGGCGATGTCGCTGTCGAGCTTGGAATAGATCGGCGCGCCCCAGCCGGGCGGCACGCCATCAGCGACGACCTCAACAATGGCGCCGCAGGACGAGCCGGCCTTGCGCGTCGCGTCGAGGAACTCTTCCCACTTCGCGGCGGCTTCCTTGTCCGGGCACCAGAACGGGTTCTGTTCGCACTCGTCCCAGTTCCAGTTGTCGTAGTTGATCGCGTGCGGCCCGATCTGCACGACGGCGGCGCGCACACTGATGGCGGGACCGAGCACGAGGCGTGCAACTGCGCCAGCGGCGACACGCGAAGCCGTCTCGCGCGCTGACGAACGCCCGCCGCCGCGATAATCGCGCACGCCGTATTTCTGATCGTAGACATAGTCCGCGTGGCCGGGTCGATAGCTGTCGCGGATCTCGTTGTAATCCTTCGAGCGCTGATCGGTGTTCTCGATCATCAGCGAGATCGGCGTGCCGGTGGTGACCGGGCCGCCCGTGCGATCATCCTCGAACACGCCGGACAGAATCTTTACCTTATCCTCTTCCTGACGCTGCGTGACGAAACGCGAGGTGCCGGGTTTCCGCTTGTCGAGGAATTGCTGGATGAACTCCGGCGTGAGCTGGAGCCCCGGCGGGCAGCCATCGACCACGGCGCCAATAGCCGGCCCATGGCTTTCGCCCCAGGTCGTCACGCGAAAGAGGTGCCCATAGGTGTTGTGCGACATGGCCATCCCTTAAGCGCAATTCCGCAGCTTTGAACAGCCTTCCCGCCTTCGCCGCGAATAGCACTGGCAGCCCTCCCGATATCATCGCAAAGTGACCGCCTGAGCGGGGTCCAAATGACGAACGAGACGGGGGCGGCTGTCGAGCAGCCGAAAACCAAGGTCATTGGTTTCTGGCAGTGCTGGGCCTTTTCGGTGGGCACCATGATCGGTTCCGGCATCTTCATGATGCCGGCCGTGCTCGCACCTTATGGTGGGATCAGCTTCGGCGGATGGCTGCTGACCGCCACGGGCTCGATCATGATCGCGCTGGTGATCGGCCGGCTGGCAGGCCGGACTACGCGTAGTGGCGGCATATCGGTCTATGTCGAGGATGCAGTCGGCGGGCTGCCGTCCTTTCTGGTGACATGGCTCTACTGGATCGGATGCTGGACCTCGAACGCAGGGCTCGCGATTGCCTTCGTGGGATACTTCATTGTGCTCGCGCCTGCCCTGGGCGCCGATCCGATCTATCAGATCGGCGTGGCCCTCGCTGCGATGTGGGCGCTGACGCTGGTGAACCTGCGCGGGGCGAAGGATGCCGGTTTCGTGCAACTATTGCTGACCGTGCTGAAGCTGACGCCGCTAGCCCTGATCGCCGGGCTCGCGATTTTCTCGGGCAAGGCGGAAAACCTGCCTGAGTTCAACCCCACCGGCGAAGACCCGATCAAGGTGCTCTCGATCACCGCGCTTGCGACGATGTACGCATTCCTCGGGCTGGAGATCGGGGCCGTGCCTGCGGGCAATGTCCGCGATCCCCAGCGCACAGGTCCGCGCGCCGTCGTCACCGCCACGATCACGGCAGCGCTGGTCTACATCGTCTCGACTGCCGCGGTCATGTCGCTTGTTCCGTCCAGCGTGCTCGCAGGGTCGACATCGCCGTTCGCAGATGCTGCGCGCGGGCTGGGTAGCTGGGCCCCGATCCTGATTACTGCAGGCGCGCTGATCTCGGTTGCGGGCGCTCTCAATGGCTCGATCTTTGTCACCGGCCAGATCCCGATGGCCGTGGCTATCGAAGGGAAGGCGCCGAAAGCGCTGGGCCGCCTGAACAGGCGCGAAGCGCCGTGGATTTCGCTCATCTTCAGCGGTGTGCTCGCATCCGCTTTGTTGCTGATGAACTATTCGCGTGGGCTTGTCGGCGCCTATACCTTCGTTCTCACCATGGCGACGTTGACCACGCTGGTGCCTTATCTGGTCTGTGGCCTGATCGAGCTGAAGCAGTCCTGGCGCAATGCCAAGGCATGGGCGCTCGTCTCAATCATCGCTGCGGTCTACGGCGTGTTTGCGATCTTCGGCTCAGGCCTCGAAGTGCTGATGTGGTGCATCGTTCTCGCGGCTGTTGGCGTTCCGGTCTATTATCTGGGACGCCGGCCCACGGTGGCGACCACCTCCGCGTCCGCTTGATCTGGCTGGCGCTGGTTGAGGTGTGTCGCTAGGTTCCCGGCAAAACGCGGGAGCCAGACGCCATGACCTATAACTTCAAGGGCAAGACAGCCGTTGTCACCGGCGCCAGCCGCGGGATCGGCGAGGCGATTGCGCGGACGCTGGCCGATGGCGGGGCGAAAGTGGCGCTCGTGGCGCGCTCGGCGGCAAGCTCAAGGCGCTGGCGGCGAGCTTGCCCAACGGAGCCGTGGCGATTGAAGCCGACATGTCTTCGGCCGATGGCTGGAAAGCAGCGGCGGAGCAGGCGCTGAAGGCGCTCGGCGATATTGACATCCTCGTCAACAATGCGGGCGTGAGTTCAGCGCAGGCGATGGGCAAGGTGACGCCGGAAGGCCTCGACGAGACGCTGAACGTGAACGTGCGCAACCTGATCCTGCTGACGGATGCGCTGTCGGCATCGCTGATCAAGCAGAAGGGAAATGTCGTGAACATCTCCTCCGTTTCTTCGTTCTCGGGTGCGCTGGGGCAGATTGCTTATTCCACGTCCAAGGGCGCGGTGAATTCGTTCACGCGCAATGCCTCGATTGATCTTGGCCGTGCTGGTGTTCGAGTAAACGCGATTGCACCGGGCGTGATTGACGACGGCATGTGGTCGACCGCATTCGCCAAGGGGCTTGATCGCGAGAAAACGCTGGAGCGTATGGGGCGGCTGGTGCCGTTGGAGAAACGCTGGGGCGCGGCGCAGGATATCGCCGATGCGGTGGCGTTTCTTGCGTCTGACAAGGCGGGCTATATCACGGGGCAGGTGCTGCGCGTTGATGGCGGGATGGTCGTCTGATGGCTGACAAGGGTATTCCAGCGTCTCCCAGCGCAGAAGATTATGCGAAGGCGGCGGTGAACTCGCCGGACGATGGCGCGTGGTTCGCGAAGACCGATCCATTCGCGTTGTTCGGCGAGTGGCTGGAGGACGCGAAGAAGAAGGAACCGAACGATGCGAACGCCATGGCTCTCGCGACGGCCGATGAGCATGGCGCGCCGGACGTGCGGATGGTCTTGCTGAAGGACATTTCGGGTGACGGGTTCGTGTTCTACTCGAACGCGGAAAGCCGGAAGGGCCGGCAGTTGGCGGTAAATGCGCAGGCCGCATTGTGCTTCCACTGGAAGAGCCTGCGGCGGCAGGTGCGAGTTTCCGGGCGGATCGAGACTGTTACCCCAGAAGAGGCCGACGCCTATTTTGCTTCGCGCGCCAAGGACAGCCAGATCGGGGCGTGGGCTTCGGAGCAGTCGCGCCCGATGGAGGGGCGATTCGAGCTGGAGAAGCGGATTGCCGGGTTTGCGGCAAAGTACGCGCTGGGAAAGACGCCGCGTCCGCCGCAGTGGATCGGCTGGCGGGTCGTGCCGACGCGGGTGGAATTCTGGCGGGATCGGCCGTTCCGGCTGCATGACCGGCTGGAGTTCACGCGGGAGGGGGCCGGCAAGGTCTGGTCCACGAGCAGGCTTTATCCCTGATCCTGCTTTCAAGCTGTTGGCGTACTCGTAAACGCTGTGGCAGCATCTTCCAAAATAGAGTCAGTCATTGAGCTGGCTTTTGGGAGAGGGCCTATGGATTTTCTGCAGCGGTTTGCGCTTGCCGTCGTGTTGTCGTGTTGTTCCGAAAGCGCGATTGCGCAGCAGACGCCTGCGCCGCCGGCGGCCCATTCCGAGCCGTGGTGGAGTTCGCCCTGGGGCGAGGATGACCGGCTCGGGAACGTCAACAATCTGACGCCTGAGGGCGTGAAGCGCGCTAGCGGCCTGGTGAAGACCGGCAAAGTCTATGCGCTGGGAATTCCGACCGCGCCCGAGTCAGCGGCGTATGGCACACGGCAATATACGGTCGAGCGGACGCCGGGACCGAATGCGGACTTCACCTCGAACGGATCGCAGCGGGTGACGTCGTTCGACGAAAAGGTTTCGAGCTCGATGGGCGTGGGAACGCAGATCGATGGCTTCGGGCATCTGGGGGTGGATCACCATTACTATAACGGGATCACCGGCAAGGAAGTCGCGACCTCGCGCGCTTTGCAGACGGCTGACATTCCGCCGATCGTTACGCGTGGCGTGCTGATCGACATGACCAAGCACTATCGCAAGCCGATGCTGGAGGTGGGCGACACCTATAACCGCGCCGAGATCGAGGCGGCGATGAAGGCGCAGGGCGTGACTGTGGGCAAGGGCGACGTGGTTCTGTTCCACACCGGCTGGATGGCCGGGAAGATGCTGAGCGACAAGGATCTCTATCGTTCGCGCGAGCCGGGCATCGGCGAGGATGGCGCGATCTTCCTAGCGGACCTTGGCGTCGTGGCGATCGGATCGGATACCGTAGCGCTCGAAGCGCTGCCTTCGCCGCCGGGCAAGACGTTCATCGTGCATCAGACCTTGCTCGCGAAGAAGGGCGTGCATGTGCTTGAGACGATCGACACCAATCAACTCGCGGCGGATGGGGTGAAGGAGTTCCTGTTCGTGCTGGGGATTCCGCGGATGGTTGGGACAGTGCAGATGGTGATCAACCCGGTCGCGATCAGCTAGTGCCGCTGAGCCTGAAGGCGTTCAACACGTTCTGCGGTTCGCTTCCTGCGACGACATTCGTCGAGCAGTGGGGTGGGGCTCAGGTTTGGAAGATCGGCGGGAAAGTGTTTGCGGTGGCGTGGTTCGAGAAGGGCCATGAGCCGGGGATCACGTTCAAGGTTTCCGATATCGGGTGGGAAGTTCTGAAGGATGCGCCGGGGTGCAGGGGCGCGCCTTACTTTGCTGCGCGCGGGATGAAGTGGATCCAGAGTTACGCGAAGC
>CALMWO010000462.1 GCA_937873805.1 uncultured Hyphomonadaceae bacterium | reverse complement strand
CGACCTTCGACCTCGCGACCGCGACGACTGACAGCGCGGGCCGCGCGATCATCTCGCTTGATCCCCGCGCGGCAGATAACGCGACCTCGTCGCGCCCGCTGCGCCTGCGCGCCGTCGTATCAGCCATCGAGCCGGGTGGCCGCGCCGTGCGAGACGACGTTCGTGTCGGCTATCGCCCGTCTGAGCGCTATATCGGCGTGAAGCCCTCTTTCGACGATCGGTCGTCCAAGGAAGGTGAATCGGCGAGCTTCGATGTGATCTCCGTCGATCGTAACGGCGCGCTGAAAGCCGCCACGATCAACTGGCGGCTCGTGCGCATCGACTGGAAATACGACTGGTATCGCGCTGATGGCGGTGACTGGCAGTGGCGCCAGTCGCGCCGGGTTGTCGAACTGGAGTCCGGCAATCTGAAAGTCGCGGAAGGCCAGCGCGGCGCGATCAAGACGCGCCAGCTCGATTACGGTGATTTCGAACTCTACCTCACCGAGGAAGCCAATGGCGGGGAGGCTTCTTATGCCTTCTGGTCGGGCTGGGGCGGCACGCCGGTTGACGGCGTCGAGGCGCCGGATCGCGTACGCGTTCAGGTTCCCGAAACGCTGCCGGCAATCGGCAAGGATGTGGATGTGACCATCGTTGCGCCCTATGCGGGCGAAGCGGAGATCGTGGTTGCGTCCGAGAACGTGATTTCGTCGCGCACCATCACGGTGAAAGCGAACGAAGGCACGCGCGTGCGCCTGCCGGTGACCAAGGCCTGGGGCGCGGGCGCGTACGTGATGGCGACGGTCTATACGCCGCGCGATGCGGTGAAGACGCCCAAGCCGCGGCGCGCGGTGGGCGTCGCCCACATTGCTGTCGATACTGCTCCGCGTACCTACACTCTTGAGCTGGCGGCGCCGGAAGTTCAGCGCCCGAACAGCAAGATGACGGTGACCATCACCGCCAAGGGCCCGAACGATGATGGGTATGTGCAGCTTGCGGCGGTGGACGAGGGCATTCTCCTCCTCACCGGCTTCAAATCGCCCGATCCGGTCGACTACTTCTTCGGCAAGCGCCGTCTGGGCGTTGAGCTGCGCGACGATTACGGCCGCCTGCTCGATCCGAACCAGGGCGCGGCTGGCAATATCCGGCAGGGCGGCGACCAGATTGGCGGCGCGGGCCTGACGGTTGTTCCGACGCAATCGGTGGCGCTGGTTTCGGCGCCGGTGAAACTGAGCGGCGGCAAGGCGACGATCACTTTCGATGTGCCGGCCTTCAATGGCGAGCTTCGCCTGATGGCGGTGGCGTGGTCGAACACGGGTGTTGGCGGCGCTTCCAAGCCTGTGACCGTGCGCGATCAGGTGCCCGCGCTGATGGCGTTGCCGCGCTTCCTGTCGCCGGGAGATACGGCGACGGCGACGCTGACGCTCGACAACGTCGAGGGCCAGCCGGGCGCTTACAACGCGGCGATCCAGGCGGTTGCGCCTGTTCGCGCCGTGACGGGTACGCTTTCGGCCAACCTGAACCGCGGACAGCGCAGCGATATCGATGCGACGTTCTCTTCGGTTGCAGAGGGCATCTCGAACGTGTCGTTCAATGTGACGGGACCGGGCAATTACGCGGTCTCGCGCACCTACCCGATCCAGACACGATCAGCTTGGATGCCGGCCAGCTATGTGCAGCGCACGACAATCCAGTCTGGGGCGACTTTCTCTCCTGGCGCGGACTCGCTGAACTCGTTCGTGCGGGGATCAGGCTATGTACAGGTGTCGTTCTCGCCCATCCCGATGGACGCGGCGGCGCTGTATGACTCGCTCGACCAGTATCCGTATGGATGCACCGAGCAGATCACCAGCCGCGCGCTGCCCCTGCTTTATGCCAGCCAGATCGCGGCGCTGGCCGGGCGTAAAACGCCGGGCGACATGCGCAACCAGATCCAGGACGCCATTTCGACCCTGCTCAACCGGCAGGGCGCGGATGGCGCGATTGGTCTCTGGCGCACGGGCGACGCGCTTTCGACGCCATGGCTTGGCGCCTATGCGACGGACTTCCTGTTCCGCGCGAAGGCCGCAGGCTTCGTCGTTCCCGATGCGGCGCTCGACAAGGCATATGACGCACTCGAGGATTTTGCAGTTCGCGAGAGCCGCTATTCGTCGAGCTATGACTTCGAGGTCTATGAAAGCCGCTATAGCAACGACGCCGAACAGAAGCTGATGGGCCGTTCGGTGGAGTATGCCGCCTATGTGCTCGCGAAGGCGGGCCG
>CALMWO010000461.1 GCA_937873805.1 uncultured Hyphomonadaceae bacterium | reverse complement strand
GGCCCCTCGCGCGCGATGAGCCAAGACGAGGAAGACTCGCGCATCGCTCGTGGCGAATCTTTCGCGTGGCGGCTTTCGATAAAGTATTCACAGGACCTGCTAGGCGAAGATTTCGCGCGGCTGGTCTTTGTCGAAAGCGACGCTGGATCGAACACGGAACGCGCGATGACAGCGCGTCCAGAATTGCTCGGTGACGTGATCCTCGGACGCAAGGATACGCCGACAAGCTATCACCTATCGGTCGTGCATGATGATGCGTTGCAAGACGTGACCCATGTGATTCGCGGCGACGATCTTCGTGCGTCGACTCACATTCATGTCCTGCTTCAGAAACTGCTCGGCCTGCCGACGCCGATCTATCGGCATCATGCCCTGCTGACCGGGCCTGACGGCAAGCGTTACGCCAAGCGCGAACGTTCTTTGACCCTTGCCGCGCTGCGGGAGGCAGGCGTATCTGCCGCCGACATTCGCTTCCGCATCGGATTGCCTGTTTGACAGCGCCTGCCGCCACGCCTGCACGTTCGTGGATCGGCCCCGCCATGATGCTCGGCGGCGCTGTCGCGATCGGCTTTGCGCCGATTGGCTTGAGGCTGTCCGAGTTCGGACCGCAGGCGACAGCGTTCTGGCGCTTCCTGTTCGCGCTTCCGATGATTGCGGCGGTCATATATGCCAGCGGCGGAAAGCTCGGACGACCATCGACGATGGCGCTGGTCGCGGGGACTTTCTTCGGGCTCGATATTACGTTCTGGCATGCCTCGCTGTTGATGACCTCGGTCGCCAACGCGACCTTCCTCGTCAATCTCGGCAATGCGGCGGTGGGGTTCGTTGCGTGGATCGTGTTGCGGGAACGGCCGACGAAAATCTGGCTGCTGGCCATGGCCGTCGCCCTGCTCGGCGCTTTCTTTCTGTCGCAAGGCGCCGCGGCGGGAAATTCCGGGGCGCTGGCGGGGGATGCGCTGGCACTGGTCGCGGCTGTGATGGTGGGGCTGTACCTGTTCTTTGCGAAGCTGGCGCGCCGGACAGAGACCGCGATGCAGGTGCTGTTCTGGTCGACTGCTGCAACGCTCGCCGTTTCGGCGATCGCCTCCGGCGTGAGGCACGAGGCGTTGATACCGCCTGACCCGAGCTGGTTCATCTGGCCGCTCGCCCTGGCCGTTGTGGCCCACGTTATCGGACAGGGATTGATCGTTGCCGGGGTTGGGAGAACGCCGGCGGCGCTGGCGGGATTGCTGCTGCTGATACAGCCTGTGACGGGAGCGATGATCGCCTGGCCGTTGTTCGGGGAAGCGCTGACCGGGGTGCAATTGGCTGGATGTGCGCTGGTTCTGTGCGGCGTATGGCTTGCAGGGCGGCGTTGACGGGCAAGCCCGGCCCCGTTACGCCTTTGATCGGGATCAGGATTGCCGCAAGGCAATGTCGGATAGTCAGTATGCCGGACCAGTTCGCTTCGCGAAAAGGCGGCACGGTTGAAGCCGTGTCTGCGACAGCGCCCGCAGGCGCGCCCACCGGGTCGGCCATGTCGACCGACTCCTGCATTCTTCGCCATGTTGCCCGCGCCTCTCGCGCCGTCGTGGCGGCCTATGACCCTGCCCTCGCGCCGTTTGGCCTGACCGGGCATCAGTTCAACCTGATGATGACGCTCGGAAACATGGGGCCGATGACCGTTGGCGCGCTGGCGGACACGCTGGGCATGGATGCCTCGGGCGTACCGCGCGCCATTCGTCCGTTGTCGGACGAAGGGTATATCGCGGTCGAGCGCGGCGAGGACAGGCGGCAGCGCGTGTTGAGCCTGACGCCTATGGGCCGCTCGAAACTCGATAAGGCGACGCCAGCATGGACCAAGGTTCAGGCCGAGCTGGTGGACGTTATCGGCGCCAACCGCTGGGTCTCGCTGATGGCTGAACTGCGCACTGTGCGCAAAGCCGCCATGTCGTGCTCGACCCGCAAGGGCGATAACTAGAACAGCCTGCCCCCGATCGGCGTTGCCAGATCCGGCGTGATCAGCACGACGGCATCTTCTTCGTCCGGCACGCCGAGCGTCAGCACTTCCGACATGAACTTGCCGATCTGGCGCGGCGGGAAGTTCACCACGGCGAGCACGCGCTTGCCGATGAGCTGTTCGGGCGAATAGTGCTTCACGATCTGGGCTGAGGATTTCTTCTCACCGATCTCCGCTCCGAAATCGATGCGCAGCTTGATCGCGGGTTTGCGCGCTTCAGGGAAAGGTTCGGCGGCGACGATAACGCCGACGCGGATATCGACTTTGAGAAAGTCATCGAAGGTGATCTGCGGCGTGCTCATGGCGTGCGCCTACGCTCCTGCCCTTTGCGCTGCAACTGCACGCTTCATGCAGCTGGGCTGAACGTCGCGAGGCGCGCATCCAGACCATCGCGCACGCCGGGCCATTCATCAGCGATGACGCTGAACCAGGCGGTGTCGCGCAGGCGGCCATCGGGACGAACCATGTGTGAGCGGTGGATGCCTTCGAATTTGGCGCCGAAGCGCTCCATCGCCTTGCATGAACGATGGTTGCGCGCGTCTGCCTTCAGCTCCATGCGGTTCATTCCGAGCGTGTCGAAACCATGGGCCAGCAGCAGGCGCTTGCAGGACGGATTCACGGGGCCGGCCCAGACGCGCTTGGCATACCAGGTCCAGCCGATCTCGAGCCGTTTGTGGGCGAGGACAACAGCGATATAGCTTGTGGAGCCGGCATAGCTGTTCGACGCCTTGTCGAAGACGGCCCAGGTGAGGTCGCCGGCCTTTGCGATCTCGGTGAGGCGGTGATCGATCCACGCATCGAAATTGGCGTTGTCGAGGTTCACATTGGCGAACCGCCAGAGATCGGGATCGTTGCCGGCTTCGCGCAGAAGTTCGCGATGATGCTCGGCCAGCGGGTCGAGGCGGACGAAGGCGTTTTCGAGGATGACGGGCGAGAGCTTCATGGTGTCCATTTATCTTGGGATGGAAGGGGCGTCATCAGGTGTTGGTGAGTGCGTGTTGCTTATCATCCGCTCTCTCCACCGTGTCCCCCGCGAAGGCGGGGGTCCAGTCTTGCGCGCTTCGCGCACGCTCTTGCCTGGAAGGACTGGATCCCCGCCTTCGCGGGGAACGCGGACAACAAGTTGTCCGCTTCCAGATGCACGTCCGCGATCCCGCAGGTGGGTGCGGGTTGGGCGGATGGCGATGTGTTGGGGCTCATGAACTGTCGGTGAAGCGTGGTGCGCATTCGGCTGACAGGTCGCGCAGCGTGGGCGTGGCGAGGCCGTAGAAGCATGGCGTGAAGGTCGCGAGCTTGGCGAACCGTTCCAGTCCACCGCGAAGGCGGCGGGCGAGACGCTGGATGAAGGGGTGCGGGTCGTAGACGACCTGCAGGACCGCCTGCATGCGCAGCGCCAGCGGGCGGCTTGGCCTGACGGCGCAGCGGTCGCGCCGGATGTGTTGTGGCTTGGGTTGCGATGGGCGCGGCATGGGCGGCGTCATGTGGAAAATGGGGCGCCAGGTCTGGATATCCTCGCGGTCGAAGGCGGGCATGGATCGGCGCGCCCGCGCTGAACGCGCACGCGACAGCGATGCTGCTGGAAGGCTGGTGGCGATAGCGCTGGCTTCGATGAAGAGGACGCGGCGCACCATCTCCTCGACGATGCGGAACCAGCGGAGGAATTCGGAGCGGCGTTCATTGCTGATGACGATCTCGCCGGCGATGGCCATCGGCGTGAAGAAGCGGCCGAAGATGTAGCCGAGCAGGTCGCGCGCATGCACCAGCCCATCGGCGGCGGCGCGGCCGATGTTCGGGACTGGCAGGTTGAAGATGTCGATCAACATGCGGGCAGTATGCGCCCGGCTGCCGGGGGTGGGGATGGATGGCGCCGGATTCCGCAGCGGGGATGCGCGGGAGTGCCTGGGGCGTAGGGGTTGGATGCGTTTCCGGCCTGTCTGGATTCAGCGGAGTTCGGAGGCCCGCCGCCGTCATCCTCGGGCTCGACCCGAGGATCTTGCTTTCCATCAACCCGTTCGGTTTTCGCGACTAAGAAAGATCCTCGGGTCGAGCCCGAGGATGACGGTGTGGCTTGT
>CALMWO010000460.1 GCA_937873805.1 uncultured Hyphomonadaceae bacterium | reverse complement strand
GGCTGACGACGAGTGATCTGCTCAACGCAGTCGATATTGGTGGCGCGTCCGTGGTGGTGACGCCCGAGAACTGGCGTGCAGGCCTGCAAAGGCTGGAGCAGGAATGGCGGCGCGCCACGCTCTACGGCTTCACCAGGGACGAGATCGAGCGGCAGATCGATGCCCTGCGAACCAGCCAGAAAAACCAGGTCGAGCGCGAGAACACGCGAACGACCGGTGCGCTGATGCAGTCTCTGCTGTCGACCGTGCAGAACGAAACGGTGTTTGCAACGCCCTCATCCGGCCTCGCGCGCCTCGAGACGTGGGCCGACAAGGTGACGCCGGAGATGGTCAACGAGGTGTTCCGCAGGCGGATGCCGATGAAGGACCCGCTGTTCTTTGTCGCCTCGACCGTGGAGCGCAAACCAGCGGATGTTGTGGCGGCATGGGAAGAGAGCGCGCAGATCGAGGTGTCGCCGCCCGAGGTGAAGGCGCGTGGCGCGTTCGCCTACACGAATTTCGGCAAGGCCGGAAAAGTCGTGAAGGATACGCGGCTTCAGGACATCGATACGCGGCTGATCACCTTCGCCAACAATGTGCATCTCAACATCAAGAAGACGACATTCGCCAAGAACACGGTGCAGGTGTCGGTGCGGGTCGGGCACGGCAATCTGGACTTCCCGGAGACGCCATTCGGGCTGAGCTCGGTGATGAACGCGTTCAGTAATGGCGGGCTGGAGAAGCACTCGATCGATGACCTGCGTGCGATGTTCCAGGGGCGTCAGGTCAGCACGCGGTTCACGGCCAACACATCGTTCGGTGGAACCTATGTGACAACGCCAAAGGATCTTGAGCTGCAGCTTCAGATCGTGGCGGCCTACGTCACGCATCCCGCCTACCGCCCTGAGGCCGAGCGCAGGTGGCGGGAAGGGCTGGTGCTGAGTTGGCCACGTCTGGATCAGAACGCGCAAACGGTCTGGTCGGTGAAAGGCTTGCGGACGCTGGCTTCGGGCGACAAGCGCTACGGGCTCGACCCCGACGATGGCGACGCCTGGCGGTCTTTCGTTGAGCTGAGGCACTATCTGACGCCGATCCTGCAAACGGGCGCGATCGAGATCGCCGTGGTTGGCGATGTCGAGGAAGACGCGGTCATCAAGCTGGTGGCGAAGACGTTCGGCGCGCTGCCGCAGCGGGCCGAGATGCCGACGAAGTTCAAGTCTGACAAACCTGTACTTTTCCGGAAGGACAAGACGCCTCTGGTGTTCACCCATGCGGGAGAGGCCAATCAGGCGCTCGCGCAGGTCTACTGGCCGGTGACGGATGTCGACCCCGATGTTGAACCGCAGACATCGCGTGTGGTTGGCGTGACCGCCGCCATCATGCGCCTGAAAGTGGTGGACGAGGTGCGCGAAACGTTGGGCGCGACCTATTCGCCGACCGCAGGCGCCTCGCTGTCGACGGTTCATCCGGGATTTGGCTATGTGAATGCCGGCGCCGAGGTGAAGCCCGAAGATGTGGATCGCGTGATCGCGGCGCTCGAGAAGATCGCGGCGCAGATGCGGGCAGGGGAAATAACCGACGACGAGTTCAGCCGTGCGGTCACGCCATCGCTTGAAGTGCTGCCTCAGAGCGCCACGTCAAACGGCTATTGGCTCAACCTGATCTCGCAGGCGCAAAGCCGGCCCGACCTTCTGGCGCGCAATACGATCCCGGCTGTAGAGGCGAGCCTGCGGGCTGTCACGAAGGCCGACGTTGTTGCCGCGGCGAACCGCTGGCTGACAGATGCGGCGCAGCAGGAGGCGCGCGTCATGCCTGTCGCGAAGGCAGCGGTGCAATAGCACAAAAAAGTACGGCCCGGCGTCGGGGCCGGGCCGCTCATGGTCTTCCGGGGAGTAAACCTAAACCGTAATCGCGTTGAGCGCTTCTTCGAGCTGGGCGAAGGAGGGCTGGGCTTCGGACGGGATCTGGCCGCGGCCGATCTCGACGGAAACCTGGGCGGCGTTGCCGTGCAGGTGGGCGACAAGCACGTCCTTGATGATCTTGTAGAACTGACCCTCTTCATCGATGACCTGACCGAGGCGCGCGGCGAACGGGCCGACGAAGCCGTAGGCGAGGAACACGCCGAGGAACGTACCGACGAGCGCCGAGCCGATCAGCGCGCCCAGATATTCCGGCGGCTGCGAGATGGCGCCCATGGTCTTGATGATGCCAAGCACGGCCGCGACGATGCCGAGCGCGGGAAGGGCGTCGGCCATGCCCTGCAGCGCGTGAGCGGGCTTGTGGGCCTCGTGGTGGTGCTTCTCGATCTGCTTGTCGATGACATCCTCGACCTGGTGCGGGTCTTCGAGGTTCATCGTCATCATGCGCAGCGTGTCGCAGATGAGGTCGGTGGCGAAGTGGTCTTTGACGATCTTGGGATAGTTCTGGAAGATCGTGGATTCCTTGGGGTTCTCGATGTGCTGTTCGATCGCCACCACGCCCTTTGTCTTCATTGTCTTCGTCAGCACGAACAATAGAGACAATAGATCAGTGTAGTCCTTGGGCTTCCACTTGCACCCGCCCATGATCTTGCCGAAGCCGCCGCCGGCGGCGAGCACGGTCTTGAACGAGTTGCCGATCAGGAAGGCGCCGATCGCAGCGCCGCCGATCATCATCATCTCGAAGGGGGCGGCCTTGATGATGACGTCGAAATGGCCGCCGGCGAGCATGAAGCCGCCGAACACCATCGCGAAGACAACCACCACCCCGATGATCTGGAACATAGTTCAACCCTACAGGCGCATTTTGCGTTGTGCCGTTTATGCACGAT